>CALLYL010000732.1 GCA_937859535.1 uncultured Myxococcales bacterium | reverse complement strand
ATATCAACCGAGCGGCTAATCAGCTTGTGTCCGTGCTCTCGACCCTAAACCTGTCCGCCGCGCAGTACGCTTCGGCGTGGCAGAAGGTCTTTGGGGCCAGTGCATCCCAAGCGACGAACCCACACCTCAATGCGCCGGTCATTGGGGCTCCGAATGGTGCGAACAACGTGGCTTCGGTGAGCTTTGTGGCGTCTTCTGTTAAAACCGACTACGCCATGCGCATCGCAGTCACCGCCGGAGCTGGACCTATCACTGCCGGAAATGACATTGTGACGATTGTGTTTGCCTCGGAGTTCAAAGACTCCAGCGGCAACCCCGTGACTCCCGCCATCGTGGGCTCGCAGGGGCTTTACGCTTCTGGAGTTACCTCGACCGGCTTCACGATCCAGCTCAGTACCGGCATCGGTGGTGGCTTGACCCAAAACTTCAGCATCCTTGTGGGCGGGGGTGGAGCGAATGCCGTCATTACTTGAGGAAGTTAAAAAGCTGACGACAGATCCGGGAGCACGTCGTGTGGCTCAGGCTATCGACCAGCTTCTCGTGCGTGTCGATGCGTGTTGCCCCCCCCCGGTGCCTGTAGCGCCGGAAACCAAGCCAGAGGAGAAGTAATATGAGGCTCGCTGTCCTGTCCTTGTTGTGCCTGCTCACCGCATGTTTTACTGAGCCGTCCGCCGATCGCGTGTGGAAATGCTCGGTAGATCAACCGCTTTGCCCAGAAGGGCAGACGTGTGTAAACGACTGGTGTGTCAAGGACGGGACAGCGACGCCTGATCTGGCGATGAGTTCCGATATGCTGCCTAAAGCGCCATGCACGGATGGTTTTCCAATTGGAACCAAGGGTGCCTGGGCTTGCCGAGGAAAGTTCTCTCCAACAGCTACGAAAGCCTCTGGGCTTTGTCAGAACGGTTTCAAACTTTGTACGGATGGATCTCTCATTTCCGATGCGGAGTGCTCAAGTAGCTCCGTCAAGGGTTTCTACTTTGCTGATCTGCCTGCACAGGGGCTAAATACCTCTGTAGCCAAATGTGTCGACACTATACCGGGGCAAGGAGCGGGCGGAATGTGGTATGGCTGTGGTGCTGTAGTTGGATCAATTGCTACAACTGGTCGCACCCAATTTCCGTGTAAGAACCTAGCACTCGCCACTTATTGCGATAATCAAATCCTGATTTGCAACACGGCTGTCCTTGTGCTAGATGCGCAGCGTGGTGAAAATGCTGCAAACGGAGTGCTGTGTTGCCCGTAGCAGCATAGCACACCAAGGTTGAGTGATTCGGGGGGGATCACATGACCAATGAACGAACGAGACTGGCACTGACTTCTGACTACGCGATTCTTTTGGCCAAGTTGGTCAACTACCGTGGGCTTCGGCCTACGTTAGACACCGAGAGCCGGATTCGTGAGACTCGGGCGCTGCTGTTCAAGCATCATAGAGGCAACGACAGAACTGATCCACTCGGCGTGATGTTTGAGTCGTTGGATCATATGTATCGAGTTGTGATGATGCGCCAAGGAAATTGGGGCGAGGGCGCACCATTCTCAGTGAAGGCTTGCGCTGATGCGGATGTCGAATACTACAGAGTGGTAATTGACGAGCAAGGCGAAATCCGTAATGACTCGGGGAAACTGACAAATCCAACACATGCAATTTCGGTAGCAGAGGATTGGTACTATCTGGTTGCGGGGACAGGAATGACCGTGACTCTGATGGCAATCCTAGATTCCGGTCAAATTATCAAGTGCGGCTCACGCACCGTCATTGCTTGGCGAGACAGTCCGTAGAGATTGGTTCGGGGGAACCATGACAAGAGAAGATGTTGACGTAATTGTAGCACTGTGTTGCGCTCGTCTAGGATTCGTCAGCGGCGCGCGAGGGGAACGCGGTCGCGACGGTCGTCCAGGGGCACCTGGACTCCCAGGCGAACGTGGTCAGCGCGGATTTAGTGGCGCGGACGGCCTTCCAGGGGTCAAGGGCGACAAGGGCGACCCTGGAGCCAACGGCCTTCCAGGTGCGGACGGCCTTCCGGGGGTCAAGGGCGACAAGGGCGACAAGGGCGACCCTGGAACCAACGGCCTTCCAGGGGTCAAGGGCGACCCTGGTCCGCTGTGGCCCGATGTCTTTGTCGTGTCTCCCGGTGCGACCTCTCCGTTCTACGCTTCCATCCAGGCGGCGATCAACGCCGCCGTGTCAGGAGGCGAGCGCACCGAGGCCGATCCCGCCCTGGTGCTGATTCTGCCTGGTGACTACACCGAGGACGTGTTCCTGCGAAAGCATGTCGCTCTGTTGGGGCTCGATCGTCTCAATCAGTTTTCAACGATCATCCGAGGACAGGTTTCCTGCGAACTCACCTTGGAGGGTGGCGTTCGCGAGAAGACCTTTGCGACGGTGGCCGGGCTGTGCATTTTCCCGCCAAGTGGCAAAACAGCGGGGATCTATTTCACGGGAGCAAACAGCCAGAAGCTCATCCTGACCGACGTTGCCATCGAGGGCTCTGTTCCTGCACTACTCGCAGACAACACGTTCACAGTCGGCACCGGGACCAGCCAGGTTCTCCTGACCGACAGCCGTCTGCGCTCGACCGCGCTGCTATCACCGGCCTTGGTTGTCAAGTCCGGGTCTGTCGAGGCAAGCCGCACGGACATCTGGAACCGGCCCCCTGTCGGTGTCAGCTCATCGCCGAACTCGATCAAGATCGGCCCGAGCCTTGCGCAAAGTCAGTCTGCAACGGTTGCACTGAGCGACTGCAACATCGAAGGCAACATCCAGATCGATAGCTCCCTGAGCACCTCGGTCACGGCGGGAGCGATTGGCCTCTCTCTACTCCGCTGCACTCAGTTCATCCTCAACGTCACAGCAACGCCGATCCGTTTTGTCCTGGTGACGCCCAATGCGACCGCCGGAGTCACCACCCTCGGCGTCGTGCTCTCCGCATTTCGTGCCACGGCCTGGACTTCAGGGACCGCCATGATCTTCGGAAATCCAGGCGGAGCAATCCCTGTGGTCAATCGCCTGAACTCCTTCCTCGCGGACACGGGCGTGACCGGCGCAACGCTGACCGGCGGTTCGGCAGTCAATACCGTGATGGGGGCAGTCTGATGAACAGCAAATCCGTTTGGCAGTCATTCGAGCGAATGAGCGAGGCGATGGCCTCAGCGATAGCAGAATGCGAAGAACGCTCAAAAGTACGCGCACATCTCAGCGACGCCGTCTGGGAGCACCTGGCGGTCTATCGCAAACTGCCGGACATGCAATCAGAGAAAGAGCTGATAAGAGCCTTTGAGGGCCTTCAGCGAGTTTTGATGGAGCTGCTTCATTCGCTGGGGGGTCGTCACAATCTTTGGGTTCGACGCTACACCGCGCCGCCGAGCCGCACTGTGGAGCGGTTCAAGGTTGTGATCTTTCACGCTGACGATCACAGCGTTGTTTATGTCTTTGAAACAACCATCGAACGGTATGCAGTGCGGATCGCGCAGGCTTGGCGTGCTTTGATGATCCAACCCGAAAACGACTTGAAACTTCTTGCCATTTTACCAAACGGAACGGTGCTGGATTGCCCCTCTCGGTTGGTATTGGCAGGTTGAAAGTCAATGCTCAAATTTGACCTAGAAGGATACCTTGGGATCTGGTGGGAAGTCGCTCGCTATCCAAACTACTTTGAGCAGGGAGCGGCTTTTGCGTCCGCATACTATTTCCCGATTGAAGGCGGCATCGGTGTCCTGAATACGAGCTTCGACCAAAATTGTCGGCCAACATCCCGCATACTTGGTCGAGCCGTGCAGGTAGCAGGTACCACACTGGCAGTGAAGTTTCCGGTATCTACTACTTGGGCCGAATACAAGATCGAGTGGGTATCAGATGGTTATGTTTATGCCATTGTTGGTAACACTGCAAAATCTCAGTTATGGATTTTGGCTCGCGGCACTATCACCTGGGGTGAATACGTTGAGCTACGTCGTGTGTGCGATTCACTTGGATATGACCACAAGCGTTTGCTAGCCAATTCGGATCTAATTTTTTAGTTGACACAGATGCAGCCTAGCAAGGAGGGTAGTCGCCATGATGACAGCTCCAACAGGATACTTCGACCACGACACCAAGATGCGAGCGAGGGACTACGTGGATCGGTTACAGCAGGAGAGTCTTGCACGTAGCGCATCAGGGAGTCATGGGGATGTCCTTGGCTACTGGCGCGCACGTAGCGGTATGTATCGACATCTTGCTGCGGTGGTTGTAACTGCCGTCAAGAATCGGATTAGCGATGGCGAGCGCTGGAGCCTAGAGCGATTCCGTCAGGACATACTCAATCGCACAGCAGACCACGACAGTCGCGAGGAGTTTCAACGATGGTTTGATCATCGTTACGGCATGCTGCGAAGCATCACCCGCAGGCTCTGGCAGCTTGCAACGGAGCAAGAACCGCCCCTCGCGGGA
>CALLYL010000731.1 GCA_937859535.1 uncultured Myxococcales bacterium | reverse complement strand
TTGAACGACCCAACAGCGCCCCGGAGCGCCCCTCCAACACACTCCCAATCGCCAGCGCAGCCATCCCAGGGTGAGTCCGCCAAACAATTCGCTCGAGGATTCGCAAAAGGAGTCGGCGAGGAATCCCTCCACATCTACAACGACACCAAAGAACTCCCGGCACGTCTGGCCAGAACCAGCCGCGAAGTCGCCGAAGACCTCGAGTCCGGTCGCGAGCTACGAGCCCTCGCCCCCCTGCGAGCCGCCACGCACGCCATCCGCCACGCTTCCCGCGAAGACGCCAAAAAGATCGCCCAAGCCGTCGTAGACGGGGCCGTCGAGTGGTACCACAAACCCGCCTACGAAAAAGGCGAAGACCTCGGCAGAGCGACGACCTCGATCGCAGCAGAAGCGGCGATCAACGTGTTAACCGACGGCCTCGGCACGCTGCGAAAGATCGAAAAGGCAGCCGAGGTCGCCGACCACTTCCGCGATGTGGAAAAGGGCACCAAACAAGCCGCCCATGCGGCGGAGCATCTGCGGGATGTGGAGCGGGTGGCAGGCCGGGCGGTGAATACCGCAGAGCGTATGCCCACTGTCGACGAGATGTCACGAGCAGCAGCGGCTGCGGATCGTGGCGGGCTCACGTCGTCCGGACGGGCTCTGCAAAAACATGGTGGGCGACAAGGCAGCGCGTTCCCGGCTGCGCAGTCGAGTCCGGCGGACATCAGCCGAGCCGGTCAAGCAGTCGTCGATGACATTCTTACCAGCCCTGGCTCGACCGTAACCAAGCGCCATCACGCCCGATTTGGCGATGTGATTGAAGTACGTGCACCAGATGGCCGAGGAGTTCGGTACGATGCCGCCGGACGTTTCATTGGGTTTCTTGAGCCGTGAACGCAAACACCGATTCACCACTGACGATAGAGCTAGTGAGCGTACCGGATCGCGACGACTTGGTTGCCGAGGTATGGCTGGGGCAGTCCCTGCTAGCGGAGCTGCGCCATGAGGGGGGACAAGTGCGCGTTCAGCTCTATCCGACCGCGTCGGGGCAATCTTGGGATGTGCCTTACGAAGCGCTGAGGGCTGCCTTGGTGCAAGCGAGGTCGCAACTGCTATGAGTAACTACTGAAACTTTGCTCACGACGACACGCCGCAGAGATTTCTACGGCGGCGGCGGCTGGACTTAGCGGAGTCCTAGCTCGGATTCTAGGCGCTTGGTTTTGGCTTCTGCTTCGGCTTGGACTTTGCGTAGGGCGGACAGCTCGGCTTCTTTTTGGGCGCGCTCGGCTTCCGCAAGGGCTTGGGCACTTGCTTCGGCCTCTAGCTCCGCTTTTTGTTTGTGCAGCTCGGCCAGCTCGGCGGTGCTTTGCTCGATTTGCGCGGTGATGGTGGCGAGCGTGACGCTGTCCTTGTCTCGCGACTTGCTCAGGCTGCGGAACAGCCCGACGTCTCCTTCACTTCCATCGAGTCGCCGCTGCTTTTTGGCTTCCCCTCCCAGCGCTTGCCGCTCTCCGTTCACTTTGGCGACAAACGGAGCCCAGGTGTTGAGCTGAAACGCCGCCCAGTTGGCGCTCGCTGTCGAATGCGCCAGCAGGGCGGTATCACAGCGCTTGAGCACTCCCGTCACCGTCACCCCCATCGCCACCAGCTTCGCCAGGGGGGCCCCGGCCAAAATCGTCGGCCAGTTTCGCGCCAGCGCCAACTCGTCACCGAGCTTGGGCCTCACAAACTTGCTCGGCGTCATGCCACCGAACAGCGCCTTGTGCAGCGAGGAGCGAACCCCGCCCGACGTTTCCGCACTGATGAATTTGTGAAGATACAGCGCGACTTCATCGAGATCCGAGTCGGCGTGCTCCACCACCGCCTCCGCATCTTCCAGATCATCGCGGAGCTTGGCGTGATCGGTGACATGGATCTCACAGGTCTTGAGCAGCCCTTCATACACCGTGACGTAGGACTTGGCCCACGGGAGCGTTCGCAGCCGCACCAGGGTAAAGCGAAGCTCGCGGCGTACCGAAAGGGGGGCCATCTGCGGGGCAAGAGTCGGAATCTGCATGGGTTCTCCTAGGTTGGAACCTACATAACCTCCCAGCCCGCCCAGCTATTCCGACCGGTGAGCCAAAAATTCGCAAAAAAGCTGCGGGAACCACAGCCGGTCGACGAAATACTTTTTTTTCGGTGCGGGCCGTGGTTGCAGCCAGCCCCACCGGGCCCCGTTTGGCTTGGTCGCGGCAGCCAGCCCGGACAAAAATCGCAGGAAGGAGTCTGGCCGCGCAGCCAATGCCGAAAAAATTCTCCCAACCGACCCGGCTGCTGCGGTGGCCTGCGCCAAAACGCGCAAAACCCGGCTGGCCGCTGCGCTCGGCCATCAAACACAACGCAAAACCCGGCTGGCTGCCGCGCTGGTCCGCAACAGAATTTCCCAACCCCACCCTGGCTGCGCTGCCCCACCGTAACAAAAAAGTCAAAACCCCTCCTGGCCGCGCTGCCCGCAGGGTTGGCGAGAATTCCCTTCAAATTGGGGATTGATCCCCAAACACTCCACGAGCCGGTCGACTCACGTGCACGACTTCGGTACTTTGGTGTGCCATGAAAACCCCCATCGCTGCTCATCCCTTGGCACTGCTGGTTGGCCTGCTGGCCAGCGCTTGTTCCCCATCGACCACGTCCGATCCATTGCCGCCGGACCCCGATGCGTGCAGCTCCGCTGGCATGCAGCAGAGCTGCCTGTGCGGCTCGGCCCTGTCGGGCACCCAGGTCTGCGGGGCGAACCTTCGTTACGGGAGCTGCACCTGTCCTGCCGGAAAGCGAGTGTTTGTCACGAGCACGTCCTATTCCGGCAACCTGATGACGCAGGCGGGGACTGCGGATGGTCTGGCAGGGGGTGACAAGCTGTGCCAGCAGGCAGCGCAAGCGGCAGTGCTAGGCGGAACCTGGAAAGCCTGGCTGTCCGCCCCCGGAATGGATGCCAAGAACCGCATCGCCGACGTGGGACCGTGGTACTTGCTGAACGGGACGACCAGAGTCTTTCACAACGCGGCAGGACTCACCACCACGCCGCTGGCTCCCATCAATATGACGGAGCAGAAAGTGCTCGTGCCCGCTCTTACGCTGGTGTGGACGGGCACCGATAACGGGGGAGTGACGGCGATGAATGGCAACTGCACCGGCTGGACGATGACAGGTGGCAGCATGATTCTCTATTCGGTGGTGGGGGACGCCAATTCGACCTCCGGCTGGACCTCTTCCTTCGCCGTGGGAATGCCCAAATGTACCGACTCGCGCCGCCTGTACTGCTTCGAGCAGTAGCGACCCGGTCGCGAGCACTCCCACCAGGCCCGCCCCGCCCTGTCCGTTCGGCACCAGCGGCCCTTGCTCTGCTCCTAGCGGCCAAGGGGTTTACATTGGGCGGAAGTCCTGTGATCATCGCCGCCAACGCCAACTTGGAGAGCATACGAGCATGAGCACCACCACGACCCCCGCCGGTCAGCCGATCACCCTCGACAAATCGACTGGCAAGCTGCACGTTCCCGCAAACCCGATCATCCCCTTTATCGAAGGGGACGGCACGGGACCAGACATCTGGCGCGCCTCGGTTCGCGTCATGGATGCGGCTGTCGAGATTTGCTACGGCGGCGAGCGCAAGATTTCGTGGCTGGAAGTGCTCGCTGGGGAAAAAGCGTTTCAGCAGACCGGCAACTGGCTGCCTGACGCGACGATCGACGCCTTCCGTGAATACCTGGTCGGCATCAAGGGACCACTCACCACCCCGGTCGGCGGCGGCATTCGCTCGCTGAACGTCGCGCTGCGGCAGCTCCTCGACCTGTACGTCTGTCTGCGCCCGGTGCAGTATTTCAAGGGCGTGCCCTCGCCGGTGAAGCGGCCCGAAGCGGTCAATATGACCATCTTCCGCGAGAACACCGAGGACATCTACGCCGGCATCGACTTCGAGGCGGGCAAAGAAGCGGCGGTGAAGACGCTGGAGTTTATCAAGGCGAACTTCCCGAAGGAGTTTAAGAAGATTCGCTTTGGCAGCGAGGACATCAGCTCGGTCGGCGTCGGCATCAAGCCGGTGTCGCGCCACGGCACCGAGCGCCTGGTGCGCAGCGCCATCGAGTACGCCATCAAGCACAAGCGGAAGTCGGTGACGCTCGTCCACAAGGGCAACATCATGAAGTTCACCGAAGGCGCGTTCCGCGACTGGGGCTACGCCCTGGCCAAGAGCGAGTTCGGTGCGGTCGAGATCGACGGCGGGCCGTGGTGCAAGCTACCAAACGGCATCATCATCAAGGACGCCATCGCCGACATTACGCTCCAGCAGGTGCTGACCCGTCCCGAGGACTTTGATGTCATCGCGACGCTGAACCTAAACGGCGACTACCTGTCGGATGCGCTCGCGGCGCAGGTCGGTGGCATCGGCATCGCGCCGGGCGGCAACATCAACTACGTCAGCGGTCACGCAATCTTCGAGGCGACCCACGGCACTGCGCCCAAGTACGCGAACCTCGATAAGGTGAACCCCGGCTCGGTGATCCTGTCGGGCGTGATGATGCTCGAGCACCTGGGCTGGCTGGAAGCGGCGAACCTGATCATCGCCGGTCTGGAAGCCAGCATCGCCAGCAAGGTCGTCACCTACGACTTTGCCCGTCTGATGGATGGTGCCAAGGAAGTGAAGTGCTCGGAGTTTGGCACGGCCATCATCGACAACATGCGCGCCCTTCACAAGTCTGCGTAACGGATGTCTCCCCTGCCCCGCAAGCCCTGGCAGTTCCGCTTGTCCCGTCTCCCGCGAACGGGACTTTGCCAAGCGCTGCCGCTGCTTCTGCTACTCACTGCTTGCCCTCGGCGCTTTGATCCACGGGCCGAGGAAATCCATGGCAGCACGCCGCTGGCCGAGTCCGACTTCCGCAGCGCGGAAAAGCTGGTCGATCAAGGCCAGCTTGCCGAGGCCGAAAAGGCGCTCGGGCAGTTTCGCAGCAAGTACGGACCGGCAGAGCCGCTGTATCCACTGGCCACGGTTCACCAGGCACGGGCGCTGCGGCAGCTCACCCAGCCGGTGCAAGCCAAAGCCCTGTTAGAGCCGCTGCTGCCGTCGCAACCTGTGGATGGCTGGCTGGGCAGCGAGGCCCGGCGCGAGCTGGGACTGACCGAGTACGCGCTCGGCAACTGGGACGCCGCCCGGCGACTTCTGGCCCCGCTGTCCCCGCAGATCGTCGATGGCGAAGAAGGTGCCGAGCTGCACGCGACGCTCGGTGACTTGTTTCGGCGCTTCGATCAGGTGGAGTCCGCGCTGCGCGAATACGAGCGGTGGGCCCAGTCGAAAGCGGTGCGCCCGGGCGAGCTGGCCTATGTAAAGCGGCAAGCGGCCCTGCTGTGTGAGCGACTGCCAGCCCCACAGCAAGAGTCGTGGCGGAAGCGACTCGGGCTTTTGCCAAGCGAAGGGGTCAAAGCCGAGCACCCGCAGTCGCTGAGCATTGGGCTGCTGGTGCCGATGCAAGGCCGCGACCGGGCGCTCGGAGATCGGGTGCTACGCGGGGCGCTGTGGGCCGCCGATCTGCTGGGAGGCGGCAAGCAACCGGGCGTGCCGGTCGACCTGCGGCTGCGGGACAGTAGCGCGGGTGCGATGGCGACCCTGGTGGCGGAGCTGGCCCAGGAAGGCGCGCAGGTGATCCTGACGCCGCCCACCAAAGCCGAAGCGACGCAGGCCAGTGCCGAAGCCGAAAAGCTCGGGCTGCTGGCGCTGAGCCTGGGGCCTCGGGAATCGATGACCAGTGGCACGCTCCAGCTTCTGCGGACCAATCGCAGCCGCGCCCAAGCCCTGGCCCAGCACCTGGTACGCAGCGGACTGACCACGGTGGCGGTGCTGGCCCCGAGCACCAGCTACGGCCAAGCGATGACGCGGGCCTTTGTCGAAGGGCTGCAAGGCTCGGCGGTGAAGGTGGTGGCAGAGCTGCCGTTTGCCGAGAACGCGACCACGTTTTTGCCCGAGGTCCAAAAGCTCGCCAAAGCCCAGCCGGAAGCCCTGTTTCTGCCGGTTTCTTCGTCCCAACTGGAGCTGATTTCTTCGCAGCTTGCGGCCGCTTCGCTGGTCGGTACCTATCGAGTGAGTCGCGGGCCGGACGGCGAGCCGCAGCAGGCAGGGACTCGCATCAAGCTGCTGCTATCACCGGCCGAGGGCATGGGCGAGCGGCTGATTCGATCAGCGGGCCGCTATCTGCAAGGGGCCGTACTGGCACCGCTGTCGGTCGGGTCGCTGCCGGTCGGGGGCGGCTCGGTGGCTCGGCTCGATTATGGCAACGGGGAAGAGCCGACGTCGCTCGATGCGCTGGGCTTTGATGCGGTTCGCTTGGTACGCACCGCCTGTCAGCGCCTGGGAACGGCCGATCACTGCACCGCCCCGGCACTGTCCAAGGCCCTGCGCGATGGCACGCTCGAAGGTGCCACCGGACCGCTGGGCTTTGATGGAACCGGTCAGCGCAGCGCGGCGGCGATGCTGGTGCGCGTCGAAGGCCAAGGACTGGAACTGGTTTCGCCATGACCGAGCGGCGTGCCGACAGCGAGCTTTCGCGGCGCCAGTTTTTGGTGGCCAGTGCGGCCTCTGCTGCTCTCGCCGGAACCGCTGCCGCCCAGCCGAGTCCCGCCGAGCCCGCAGCGCCGCTGACCCCGCGAGCGGGTGAGGTATTGCTGCGCATCACCGTCAACGGCCAGGCCGCGCAGCGTGCGATCGATCCCCGGCTGAGCCTGCTCGACCTGCTACGCGAGCAGCTCGATGTGACGTCGCCCAAGCGCGGCTGTGAAGACGGCACCTGCGGTAGCTGTACGGTGCTGCTCGATGGCCAGCGAGTCCCGGCGTGTCTTGTGCCAGCGGCGCTGTGCGAAGGCCAGGCGATTACCACGGTCGAAGGGCTGGCCCTAGAAGGCGTGCTCAGCCCGATTCAAGCGGCGTTCGTTCGTCACGGTGCCACCGACTGCGGCTTTTGCACACCCGGTCAGGTCGTCGCGGCCCAGGCCATCTTGCGTGAGTCCTGGGGGCCGGACGATGCGGCGGTGCGGGCGGCGCTGTGTGGTCACGACTGTGCCTGCGGACGGCTGCCGCAGATCATCACCGCCATCCAAGACGTTCGTCACAGGTAGGTCGCCGCCATGGAATGGGTCCGCGCCAAGACCGTTGCCGAAGCCCTGTCCCAAGCGGGCCCACACAGTCGCTTCGTGGGCGGGGGCCTGTCGCTGTCGCTGCTGATGGAGCGCGGGGTCGACCGCCCCGAGCGGCTGATTGACCTGTCGGAGCTGCCGCTGCGCACCATCGAAGGACGACCAGGCGAGCTGCGACTGGGTTCGCAGGTGCGGCTGGCGGCACTCATCCAAGACCCGATGGTGCAGAGCCTCGCGCCGCTGGTGCGAACCATTGCGGGGCAGATCGCCACGCCCGCGATTCGCAACCACGCGACCCTCGGTGGCGAGCTACTGGAACGCACGCGCTGTCCGCTGTTTCGGGATCCCGCCAATGTCCGCTGTGGCAAGCGATTGCCTGGATCGGGCTGTGCGGTGCTGGAAGGGGCCACGTACGCAGGAGCGATTTTCGGGGCGAGCGCCGCCTGTGTCGCGCCCTCGGCATCGGAGCTGGCGGTGGGACTCGCGGCGATGTCGGCGGCGGTGACGTTGCACTCACCCGAGGGACTCGGCGAGCGGACGCTGCCGATGTTGGACCTGTATGTCGAGCCAGGCGTCCACCCAGAGCGCGATCACGTGCTGCGGCCCACGGAGCTATTGATGTCGGTGACTGTGCCGGTGCAGCCGCAACGCCACTTCGGGTATGCCCGCCTTGCCGAATCTCCGCTTTCGCCCATGGCTTCGGCGGCGGTGATGCTGGAACAGCGCGAGCAGCGCATCGTCGACGCACGCATCATCCTGGGAGGTCTGTCGACCCGACCGTGGCGGGCAAGCGCGAGCGAGCAGCTCCTGTTCGGGCAGCGTCCCAGTGACGAACTCCTAGAGAAAGTGGCCGCAGCGGTGCTCGCTGGATCGAAAGCGCGCTCCGATAGCCGTCACCTGCCCGCCTTGGCCAAACAGGTCGTTCGCGAGGCGCTACGCCGCGCCGTGGAGGAACATGCCGCTCACCGCCGCTGAGGAGACGATCATCATCACCCGGGTGCTCCGCGAGGCCGCCGACCGGATGATGGAGCAGGCGTACAAAGATCGCGACAGTAGCAAGCTGTCCCTAGAGGACTTCTTCGCCGTCAGTGAGCGCTACCAGCAGATCCAAAACGAGTGCAACCGCGCCGTCCACGAAGCGGCGAGCCGACTGCCGCGCCTGCCCAAGGAACTTGCGGCGATTGGCGATGCGACCAAGCAGCTCGAGCAGGCGCTCAAGTCGGTCACCGCAGTCTCGGACACCGTCAACCTGTCATCGAAGCTTTTGTGGGCACTCGGTTCGCTGGTATTAACCATCATCACGCCGAGCTTTGACGGCGCAACCATGACCGCGTCCGCGATTGTCGACGTGGGCCGAACCATTTCCGACCTGGTGACACGCTAGTGAGCAGCCTTCCCCACGACCCCCAGCGCAGAGAACGGATCGCAGCGGCATTTGCCGATCGCAGCCTGCTTTCTGACCCCGCCGTGCAGCAAGCGGTGTTGGCAACCATCGAGGATCTCGACAAAGGACGCATCCGGGTCGCCGAGCCGAGTGAAGCGGGCTGGCAGGTACAGCCGTGGGTCAAGCAAGCGGTGCTGCTCTATTTTGTGCTGCGGCCCCTGGAACCGATGGAAGCGGGCGCGCTGTCTTTTTACGACAAAGTGCCGGTGAAGCGCGGTCTGGCCGAAGCCGGGATTCGGGTGGTGCCACCGGGAGTGGCGCGCTACGGATCCTTTTTAGAGCCGGGCTGCATCCTGATGCCGGGCTACGTCAACATCGGAGC
>CALLYL010000730.1 GCA_937859535.1 uncultured Myxococcales bacterium | reverse complement strand
CCAGGAGTTGACCATGGATTCCCGTTCTATACTGTTGACTGGAGTGATGCTTGGGTCGTTGCCAGGCTGTGTCAGCCCTCCGGTTGACGACAATGCCTGTAAGGATCTGATCGCGACCTGTGCGAGCAACCCCAAGTCCTGTGATGAGGGGTCAGTACAAGCGAGTTGCGGAACGGCGACCACGCTAACCTTTGAGACGGATATCTGGCGGCTTCGGAAAGACATCGATGTACTGTTTGTCATCGACAATTCTTCGACGATGGCCGCCAAGCAGAAGGCATTCCTACAGAAAGTCCCGCTCTTTGTGCAAAGGCTTGAGGAGTCGCGGATGAACTATCACATTGGCATCGTCACCAGCGATATCGGAACCAATGTCCAGCCCGGCGTCCCGTGGGGAAGTTCTGCCGGAAAATGTGACACCTTTGAGGGTGATGATGGAGTCCTACAACACACGCCGTGCAGCAACCGCAAAGGACTCTCTGCACAGGCTCGCAGTGCCTGCGCAGAGCTGTGTCCAGATGCCTCCTTTGTGCCAACCGATGGCCGCAGATTCATTTCACGTGTCGATGGTGTGAGCAACGTACCTCAGGCGCTATCGAAAGACCCTGTGACGGGTGCCAGTACGAATCTGGGTCCATTGAAGGCGCTTCAGTGCATGGCGTTTGTTGGGGATGATGGATGTGGTGTCACAAGTCCTCTGGAAGCAAGCAAACGAGCCGTCGATGGTCATCGTGCGGAAAACTCGGGATTCCTCCGGGCCAACTCTCGGCTTGCTGTGATCTACCTGGCGGATGAGGATGACTGTTCTGTGCAGATGGCACGGCGCGATCAGACAAACCCTGCGGTTCGCAATTGTGATCCTCTCATGCCCGATTCCTACGACTGCTACAACGTAGAGTATCGCTGCTTTTCGGGCTCTGTGGAGTGTAACGAAGGCCTGCTCACGCCTGGGGTAAAGACGGGCTGCAAGGAACGTGCGAACAACTATTTGGAACCGCTCGTCAGGTACAATCGCTTCTTTGGGAATTTGCGACCACAGAGTAAGCTCCTGCTAAGTGGCATCTGGACCCTTCCCAGCGTGAGCGAAGGGGGGCAAGTGGAAGTCATACAGAGTGGCGGTACCGCGAGTCCAGACTTGAGTCTGGCTTCGTCCGCTGGCGCAGCCTGTCGCTCCTCTAGCAATCCGATGGTTACGGGGCAAGCGCAACTGCGACTGTCTCGCTTTGCCAAGATGTTTGGAACGGACCCAACTGGACGGCAAATCGTCCCGGAGGTCTCGATTTGTTCTCCTGATGACTATCCCAAAGCGATGGACGGAATCGTTCGAGCCATTGTGCCCAATCTGGAGCTGAGCTGTCTATCGAATCCGCCAGCATTCGATGCCAGCGGCAAGCCTCTGTGTCTGGTCGGGGAAGTAGACATCGCGGACCCGGGCAAGGTTCCTACTGCTGAAGAGACGATTCCTTTGTGTACAGCCGCGTGCTGTGACAGTTGGACCAGTGTCACGATTCCCATCCGTAACGATGAGATGATTCGGAACGCCTGTGCAACGGAAACGCACGACTGCTACTGCGCTGTTCGGAGTCGATTGGCGGATGTCTGTCCGGGCTCTATAATAGCGGGTGTTTGGCACAGAGGGAATGCTCCGGCCCCGATCGGAAAAGTCGTCAGCTACCGCTGCGCGAGCACTTTGCGCTGGTGAGGT
>CALLYL010000729.1 GCA_937859535.1 uncultured Myxococcales bacterium | reverse complement strand
TGGAACCTATGCAACCTCCTCAAGGATGACGGGGTGACGTATCACCAGTACGTGACGGAGCTGACGTATCTATTGTTCCTGAAGATGGCCAAGGAAACGGAGACGGAATCGCAGCTTCCCTCTGGCTACCGCTGGGATGATCTAGAGACACAGCCCGCACCGCTGCGGCTCGACTTCTACAAGCGGCTGCTACTGGAATTGGGAATCCGCGGCTCTCGACTCGTCAAAGAGATCTTTGCCAACGCCAGCTCCTTCATCAAGAAGCCGACGACGCTGTCAACGCTGGTCACCGAGATCGACAAGCTCGACTGGTTCAGTGCGCGGCAAGAGGGACTCGGCGACCTCTACGAAGGGCTGCTGGAAAAGAACGCCAACGAAAAGAAGTCCGGTGCCGGGCAGTACTTCACGCCACGACCTCTGATCGATTCGATGGTGGCGGTGATGAAGCCGACGCTTGCGGATGTGATCCAAGATCCAGCAGCGGGCACCGGCGGCTTCTTGATCGCGGCGAATCGCTACCTGCGTGAGCATGGGAATCCCGATGCATGGACGGAAGCGCAGCAGCGCAAGTACCGGCGCGGCACGTTCTACGGAATGGAGCATGTGCAGGACACCCATCGCCTGGCGCTGATGAACCTGATGCTGCATGGGCTGGAGTCAAACTCCGAAGAGGCCGGAATTCGCTATGGGGATACGCTCTCCCCTGATGGTGAGGCACTGCCCGAAGCGACGCTGATCCTGACCAATCCTCCCTTCGGTACCAAGAAGGGCGGTGGTCTGCCCACCCGCACCGACTTCACGTTTTCGACCAGCAACAAGCAGTTCTGCTTCGTTCAGCATATCTATCGCGGACTGAAGGCCGGAGGCCGCGCCGCCGTCGTTCTGCCTGACAACGTCTTGTTTGAAGGCAACGTCGGCAAGTCGATCCGCGCCGACCTGATGGACAAATGCAACCTTCACACCATCCTGCGCCTGCCGACGGGAATCTTTTACGCACAAGGGGTGAAGACCAACGTCCTGTTCTTCACCCGAGGTCAAACAGACAAAGGCAACACCCAGGAAGTCTGGGTCTACGACCTGCGCGCCAACATGCCGCAGTTCGGCAAGCGCACCGTCCTGACCCGCGAGCACTTCAAAGAGTTTGAAGACGCCTTCGGCAGCGATCCGCTCGGCCAGCCATCCTCCCTAAAAAGGCGCAACGACACCGGGGAAACCGGACGCTTCCGCAAGTTCACCCGTGAATGGATCGCGGAGCGCGGCGACAGCCTCGACATCTCGTGGCTCAAAGACGACAGCAGCGAATCCAGCGACGAGCTTCCCGAGCCCGCCGTACTCGCCCGCCTAGCCATGGCCGAACTCGAAGGAGCCTTCGAAGATCTCCGCGGAATCCTCACCGAACTCGGCGAAGAAGTTGAGGAGGTGGGAGCGTGAGCGAGTTGCCCAATGGCTGGACGGCAGTTCAACTTGGCGAAATCACGCGTGATTGCCAACAGCAAGTACCTGGCTCAGATAGAGAATTCTATTATGTAGATATATCTGCAATTGATAGAGATACCAAGATAATAGTCAATCCTCAGAGAATGACCGGACGAGATGCACCAAGTCGAGCTCGTAAACTTATTAGATCTGGCGATGTTCTTGTTTCAATGACTAGGCCCAATTTAAACGCTGTAGCGTTGGTTCCAGATGAATTGAATGACCAAATCGCATCAACTGGATTTGATGTGCTTAGGTCAATTTCTGTTGAGCCCAGGTGGGTTTTCAATAACGTCCGAACACGTGCATTTATTGAGCAAATGACGAACTTGGTGCAGGGGGCCCTCTACCCGGCTGTACGTTCCAAGGATATTCGAGGTTATGTGATTCCCATTGCGCCAATTAACGAACAAAAGCGCATCGCCGACAAGCTCGACTCTTTGCTTGCGCGAGTAGATACCTGTCGTGAACGGCTCGACCGTGTGCCGGGCATCCTCAAACGCTTCCGCCAAGCGGTTCTGGCGGCGGCGACGAATGGGGAGTTGACGAGGGAGTGGCGTGGGGAATCGAAAGAGCACCTACCTGAACAGACACCAAGGACTTGGAGTCGGTGCCTGACCAAGGAAGCCGGGCGCATACAACTTGGTCGACAACGCTCTCCTAAATACCACTCGGGTAGCAATATGCGGCCATACCTGCGAGTCCAAAATATATTCGAAGATAGGATCGATCTGTCCGACGTCATGGAAATGGATTTCCCCGGAGAAGATTTTGAGCGTTACAAACTACATCCTGGGGACATCCTTCTCAATGAAGGGCAAAGCCCTGAATTCCTCGGTCGACCGGCACTATACAACGGGGAACTCCCCGACGCATGTTTTACAAACACGCTCATTCGATTTCAGGCACATGAGTTTGTTAGTCCGAATTTTGCGCTACTGGTATTCCGTCATTACATGCATGCGGGCCGATTTAGTTCGGAAGGGACAATTACAACAAATATCGCCCATCTGGGAGCTGGGCGCTTCGGGAACATTGAATTCCCACTACCCTCCCTTGCCGAGCAGGCCGAGATAGTTCGTCGTGCCACTATCTTGCTCTCGTTTGCTGACCACTGCGAGAATGAGGTCAAGCGCGGACGTTCGGCCGCAGATCGTCTCACTCCATCGCTACTATCCAAAGCCTTCCGCGGCGAGCTAGTCCCGCAAGATCCCAACGATGAACCGGCGTCGGAATTGCTGGCGCGGATTCGTGCCGCGGGGACAGAGCAGCCGATGGTGAAGAGAGGCCGGAAGGCGGGGGCTCGCTGATGGCTGGTGTGGCGCAGCAAGGACAATCCGCCTTTCTGCTGTATCAGTCCGAAGATGGTCACACCCGCGTCGAAGTTCGTTTTGATGGCGAGACCGCGTGGCTTACCCAGGCCGGTTTGGCAGAGCTTTTTCAGACCACCCCGCAGAACATCACGCAGCACATCGCGGCGATCTATTCTGAAGGGGAACTCGACGAGGCGGTAACTTGTAAGCCATACTTACAAGTTCGAACGGAGGGGACGCGGCAGATTCAGCGGAGCCTCAAGCACTACAGCTTGCCAATGATTTTGTCGGTGGGGTATCGGGTCCGGTCGCATCGCGGTACGCAGTTCCGCAAGTGGGCGACGGCTCGGCTCGAAGAGTATCTGGTCAAGGGATTCACGCTCGATGACCAGCGGCTGAAAGAGGCGGGCGGTGGTACGTATTTTGAAGAGCTGCTGGCACGCATCCGCGACATTCGGTCGTCGGAGAAGGTCTTCTGGCGCAAGGTGCTGGACATCTACGCCACCAGCATCGACTACGACCCGCGGCAGGAGATGTCGCAGCGCTTCTTCCAGACTGTGCAGAACAAGATGCACTGGGCCGCCCACGGACATACCGCTGCCGAGGTCATCATCGCCCGCGCCGACGCCGACAAGCCCAACATGGGACTCCTAAGCTGGTCCGGTGATGCCGTGCGCAAGAGCGACGTCGCCATCGCCAAGAATTACCTGAAACCCGACGAGCTAGACGCGCTAAACCGCATCGTCACCGCGTATCTGGAATTCGCCGAGGTGCAGGCACTGAACCGCCGGCCAATGCACATGGCAGACTGGATTCGCAAGCTCGACGACTTCCTTCGCCTGTCCGAGCGCGACATCCTGACCCACGCTGGCCGCGTCTCGCACGATTCCGCCGTGAGCAAAGCCGAGACGGAATACGCCCGCTTCGCCGAGGCCCGTAACGCCCTGCCTACCTCGGTCGATCGGCACTTCCATGAGGCCATCGCGCAGACCAAGCAGATCGCGAAGACTCGACCGAAGAAACGACTCCGCGATTGAGCGCTGTCCGAAAAAGGTTCGTTCGAGCGTCTCTTGGATCAGGGTGAACTTGTCCAGCACGGTAGTGGTCGAACCTCTCAATGAGTGATCTGGTATCCAAAGATCTACAAGCCTGGTTTGCGCACCGCGATCGAGCGGCTTTCGAGCGCGCTTATGTGCGGCTCCAGAATGAAGCAGGTGCGTTGGTTCGTCGGCTGGAGCCGTGGCACACGCCGGAGGAGCGGAAGCAGCGCGCTCAAGAAGTCGTGCACTTGCTGCTGTTTCCTGCGGACTCAAGCGGCAGATCGATTTCTGCTTGTAAGCTGCTGCCGGAGCTCGACCAGGCGTCTGCTGCCCCTGCCTACCGTGCAAAGGTCTTTTACAGCGCCATCATCGACGAACAGCGAGCCAGGCTGCGCCATCAAGAGCTGGAGCAGGGCTTTGAGAATCCGATGACTGCGGCGGCTGTCCGCGAGGCACGACGCCAGCGCCGAGAACGGCAAGCGGTTGAAGAGACAGCTCGCTCGAAGACGGACCTTTCACTGTCTGTGCTTCCTGCCGCATCGACACGCATGCAGATCGAGGAAGACATCATCGATCGCATCATCGTTCGTCGCGCGCTGGGTCGTATGTCCAATGTGCGGAGCCGCGCGATCGTCGCAGTGGAGCTAGGGTTTGACGTAGCCCCATTTCTGGATGAGCTGGCGCAGCGACTTGGACGCCATGCAGTGGAGCTTACCGCCCAGCTTGAGGCAATTGCCCCAGGGGACGAGAGCGCACTCGTCCGCGTATTCCATCCGCCACCCGAGCCGCTGCTCAAGGCGAACGAGAACTTTGCCCGTGCGCGACGACGGGCATTGCAGGAACTGAGAACCTCACTCGTGCTGGAGCGCAGATCATGAAGCTGCGACCGCTTCAACGGCTAGCGCTGCGACGCGAGAAGGTGCTCAAGCACTACTATCGCGAGGTCGAGCGCTGGTGGGAACTGAGTGAGCAGCCGGAATCAGATTGGCGCGAGCAGTGTTCGCAGCTCCGTGAGAGCATCCATCGAGGAGCAGCACGAGAAGAACCAACCGACGGCATCGTCTGCCGTGAAGCGGCTCGCGTCCTCGACGATGGCCACACGCGGTGGTTTGGAACCACAGAGCGCGAGTGTGACGATGCAACGGAGTATCCACATCAAGATCCAAGACGAAGGCATCTGATCTCGGAGCACGGAGTCGTGGTGGTGATTGTCCCGAGGCCGACGGAGAACATCCTGGTTACGGCCTTTCGTCCCGATCCGATCACCCCAGATACAGCGGGCTTTGTGCGGGCGGCGCAGTCCTATGTGAAGCGCTGCGCGATCCGCCGTGTGCACCGCCGGACGTCTTATCAAAAGTAGGTTCGCAGCATGTCGACAGCCAATCCAGATTCAACCCCAGATGAAGCCGAACTCCTCGAAGAGCAGCTCCGTGCAGCGCTGGTGGATGCGCAGTCGGCTCGCTCACCGGCCTTCGAGGTTGCGTTACTCGCTGGGCTGCGCCAGCGTATGGCAGGCCAGCCGGACATCCTGCGACTGGCAGACGACTGGTTCGATGGCGACGGAGCTGCGCAGATCGCGCAAGAGATACCTGCCATTGGCATTGCGCCGCGTGTCGATGCCCTGCTTTCCCAGCTTGATGAACACGACGAGGAAGAGCGGACCGACGCCCTGCTGGCATTTGATGAGCTGTGTGCGGGCTTTACCTACTGTGGCTTTGGGTCGCGTTGTGATGGGGCCGCTCGCGTCATTGCACGAGCCATTCGCGCGATGCCACAGGTTTGGTCCCCGCTCTCGGATTTCGCTTCGCGCGTTCTTCAGCATGCGCCACCGCTTACGGACGATCCTGCCGGGTTGGTCTGGCGCGCCATCGAGGCTGCACAAGCGCTGTCGGAGGCACCGAATCAGTCACCGGTTGAAGCGATTCCGATGCTGCGTTTCATTCGTGAGCCTGCTCGACTGGCAGCCAGCAGCGGCAAGATACAGTCGAAGACCGCGTTATTGGGATCAGTCGCGGAGGTTGCTTTGGTGGAATCACCCGAAGGCGTAGAGCTTCTGATTCGTGCGAATTCTGACGATGCGATAGTCTCGGCGGAACATGAAGGCCAGGCGCTGATCTTGCATCCAGTGCATTCTGGTTTCTGGTCTTGTCCGGCAGAGCCCGGCTTGTACGTCTTTACGATCAATGGCACACCGTACCCGTTCGAGATCGTCTGAGCCCAAGCCGATGGGGGGCACTCGCTTCGATGAGGTGGAACGACTGTACCTGGCTGGTCGCGAAGCAGCCGCGCTCGACCTTGCCGTGAGACTTCTGCGGGAACGCTCCATTCGTCCCTCCATGGCTGTCATGGAATCCCTGCGGCACCAGTGGCCGAATCGGCTAGAGCGCATCCATCCTGCCGCACTGACCCCGGAGCGCCGGAAGGACTGGGACAGCGTAGCCGCGCTGGGGATTCGTCGACCAACACCACCAGATTGGAAGCCGGAGCCACCGGTAGGCATCGTCGACTTTCCCGTGCTTGGTCGAGGCGGAGCGAGTGACCGCCTGGTGCGGTTACAAGTCGATGTGATCAGCGGTCGTAAGGACCGACTGCCCAGCGCCAAACAGATCACGCCCGCTGCTCGAAACGCGATCGCGTCTGCGCTTGAGGCCGCGCGGACGCTGCTGCCACAGAGAGCCTCCTTTCACGTCACGCTGCCGGACATCGGTATCCCGATCGATGAGGCGTCGCTGGGTTTGCCAGTTGCCATCGCTGCGATCTCTGCTGCACTCAAGTGGGGAATCTCGGAGCGGCTCATCCTGACTGGATGCCTCACGGCTCAAGGCTTGGTCGGTGCTGTGGAGGGTCTTACGCAAAAGCAGCGCCTGGTCCAAGAAGAACGTCCGCTGGCCGAGCTGCTCAACCCAGAGTCCGTCCCTACACTGAGCCGCGCGGTGGCCCAGGTGTTTCGGTCCAACCTTGCGAAAGGCCGTTGCCAATACCGCATGTTGCTGCGTCGCGAGGTCGAGCAGGAAGACGTCAGCCGATACCGTCGTGTTGGATTGGCAACGGAAAACCCCGTCGAACTACGCAAAATCTTCGTCGAGCCTGAGCTACTGCCCGACGCTTCTGACAAGGAGTGGCGGAAAAAGGAGAGAGAGCTGGCCCAGGCGGTTGATGAGCCAGGGATTGGTTCGGCAGAGCAGGAAGTGCGTCGTCAAGTCTACAGAGCTTGGGTCGGACGCGACTTCTGCCGGGGCAGCGATGGAGCGACGGGGCGGCTTGCTTGGAAGACCAATTATGAGACACACCGAGCGCTGATCATCTGCGGCGAACTTGGCATGGGTAAGACGACGCTGCTGGCTCGGCTCGTGCTCGACAGTCTGGGCGATTCCAGCGCTGCGGATGACAAATCACAACCCGCAGCTGCTCTCCCGGTATTGGTATCGGCAGCGGATTTTTCCAGCAAGGACGATCATTCACTGGCAGCATTCGTGACGCGAGCCGTGCAAAAGAGGTGGGCGGAGGCTCCTCGCGATGTAGTCGCAGCGCTGGTCGATGCGTTTCATGAGGACCGGATCGAGCTGTTTATCGATGGTCTAAATGAGTTGGAAGAAGCAGAGCGACCCGAACTGCTCCAGCGACTGGCTGCTTGGCATGCGACGCGCCCAGCGATGAGATGCGTGCTGACTACGCGGCCTGCGGCCCTTGCAGCAGTGGCCGTTCCGCAGGGTTTTCGTGTCTTTCATCTGGCCGGACTCTCTGAACAGCAGGGCTACCGAATGATGGCCCATGGCAAGCCATACTACGATGCTGAGCTATCGCGGACCTTGCACTTCATCCGCTCGCAGAATGCACTGCGCGAGATCGCAGCCAACCCACTTCTGCTGATGCTGACGTCACGGCTGAAGACGAGCGAGATCGAAACGTTGCGCCACTGGGTGGATGTGTACGAGCGGACCATGCCGCTGCTTCTGCGTAGGCCCCGTGGAGCAGCACTTCCCGAGCCTAACTTCCGGCTCTACATCCGTGCTTGGTCATCCGTTGCCGATGTGTTGCAAAGGCGTGGCCAGCTCACTCTGCGCGAACACGAGGCACGGCAACTCATCGGACGCTGTCTTGGAAGACCCAGTGTTTCGCGCGAGCGAAAGCTAGATGAACTGCTCACCGTGGCCACCGAACATGGCGGTCTGCTCACAAGGCGCGGTCGGCACGACCTGAGCTTTTGGCATCCATCGTTTCAGGAATACCTCGCAGCGGTTCAGTGGTCGGAGTCTGTTTCCGAAAGCGCTCGCGTCGATTCGCTCCTTCGTGACTGGCAAACGCTGGTCGAGCGACGCAACAACCATGAAACGCTGCGACTCGCGCTGGGGAGAATGGCGTTTCATCAGGGTGAGGCGCAGCAACGACTCGCGGTGGAACTGCTGACACAGATTGCCACCGTACCGCAGGCTGACTCACTGCTCGATGGGGTCTGGCTGTGTCTTGCCGCCGATGCGTGTCTAGACGGCGTGCCGGTGGCTCCGCGAGTCCGTGAGCGGCTCGCGATTCGACTGTCCGAACGAGTTCGACGTTTCGATGATGTGCAGGGTTCAGAGCGTCTGACTCGCCTCGCTGCTCGCCTGCTGACAGACAATGCGCCCTCGACACAGATCATTCAGTCCCTGGCGAAGTTGGTCGAAACGCCAGACCGCATGTCGAGCGAAGCGCTGGAATCGACCATGCGGCTGCTGGCTGCGGCGTCGGCAACAGATGAAGTCGCAGTGACGGCCTGTCTCCGCATGTACGAGCGCGTTCGACCCAAGAGTGATGACTGGCGAATTTCACTTTATGGCGGCTGGCAAGCGGATGTTCTTCGCACTGCGGCGCTCGGCTTGCTGCGCGCGGGCATTGTTCCGGATGGATCGGCGATTCGGGTTCTCGCGCCCACAGAATCCTTCCGTTCCTCCTATGCACGACCGGATGTGGTCCAGGTTCTCTCAACGAACGAACGTGCGGCGGATGCCCTGCGAACGTTTCTTCATGACGAAAACGCCGATGTCCAAGCCAGTGCGCGACTGCTCTACTCCGTGGCGAAGCCACTGTCCCCCGAGGCTTCAGACTGGATGCGGCAGTGCCTTGAGAAACGCGAGTACACAAACGCCTGGCTCCGCATCTTGGCAGAACGCGACCGAGCCGTTGCCAAGCAACTGTTCGAGATGGCTACTGCGAGCGACTACGAAGCCGTGCGGGGCGTCCTACAACTGCTTATCGGCGCTCCTGTTGATACGAAGCTGACCGTCTCGCTTCTTGTACCTTGGCTCCTGGCGCAGCCATTCAGCAGAGATCTTGCCGGCAAGCTTGATCTTCGCTTTTGGCACGATTCCCCACATCATCCACCGTCATCGTTTCGCCGAGAGCTATTCCATCAGCTCGATTCTGTTGCGACATGTGGCAGTGGTCCAGAAACGGCGCGCGCACTCGGCTGGTTGGTGTCGCTGTTTGGTATGCCGACCGATGCCGCACGGAAGCGAGAATTGCGCAAGCGAATGGGGGCGTTCGCAGCAGTAGCACCTGATGGCGAAGTACGAGATTGGCTGTCACTGCTTGTGGATGTGAGAGACAACGCATTGGCTGGCATGCTAGCTGCGCGTCTGATTCGTGACGTTGCATCGGAGCTGCTCAAACCGATCATCCACGTCGTCCACATGATGGATCTTCGAAAGTGGTGGCCTCGCAGAGTCTTTGCCGCAGTGAATGCGCGGGCACTTCGGGCGGCAGAGGCAGGATGCTTTGATCAAGTCCTGACCTGCGCGGTGTTGATATGGGATCACAGGCTCGAGCTCGATGGGGTACAAAGCGCGCTTGAGATCGTGGCCGCATCGAATAGCGGCTTGCCAGCCTGGGATGCCGGTGTTTGGTTGCTGCGGCTGCGACGAATGAACCGCGAGCTTGCGATCGCGATGCTGCGGCAAATCGATCAAGTAGACAAGGATCGTCTCGAGCGCGAAGAGCAGCTTCTGTATGGCTGGATTCAGAAACACTGCAGCGATGATGAGGGCGTGATTCGCGCGATGATCACCGCGTCCACCGAGTCTTCGTCTGGCGATGTTCGGTGGATTTTGAACGAAATCATCGGACGAATCCTCGCAGCCTGTCCCGAGCGCATGAGCATCCTAATCGAGTACCTCCGTAGTACCAACGACGAGGAACGAAAGCGGGGGCGTCGGCTGTTGTCGTCTGTTTGTCGCAGAAAAGACGACTCCAAAGCCGACATTCAACAGACTGTGTCGAGCTGGATGGAGGATCCTGATATCGGACCAGACATCGTCTGGGCCCTCGACTGGGCAGGGGTCCCGTTGGAAGCGAAGGCACGCAGCATCATCGAGACGATGGCGCGGAGGACGGATGAGCTGGGTAAGTGGGCAGTGGCTTGGCTGAAAAGAAACTTCCAGGATCTGCCAGCTCACTGGGAGTCAATCGAGAGACGACTGTTGTCCGAGAATTTCGCGGAGGTCCTAAGCACCGCAGGGGACCTCTTGAGTGCAGAGCGTAGACCTGCACTGCTGGTACCAGCGCTCCGTCGGTGTTTGGCCGGTTCCCCCGTTCATGCGTTACGCGCTGCGCTCATCTTGTATGGCATCGATGAGCCGATTTCAGATGCCGTACCCAAGCTGCTTGAGTGCCTCAGCATTCATGACGAGATCCATATCAATGAGACGTTCTGGGTCATCAAGCGGGGGCGGCCCAACGTCATCCATGTTGGCCCTGACATCGTCATTTCCCGAGTTCAAGAGAGTGAGGAGCAAGACGACGAGGATACAGAAGACGCTGTCGGTGACCCACCACCACCAAGCGGACGCGACCGATTCCGGCCAACGTTTGGCTACCACAAATCCGTGGCTCAATGCGCGGCCAGTTTGCTTGCGGAAATTGAATGCCGAGAAGTCATTCCCATGCTCATTGAATGGCTTCGTGGTAGCGACGACGAGCGGTCATACTTCGCAAGGAATCTGCTTCGATTTCTCGAAGCGGAGTCCGAGCCAGGCTTCTGCGACTGGCTGCTCGAACAAGTTCAGCTTGGCAACTATGGGGAATCCATTTCTGCGTCGAATGTGCTGTTTGAAGCGGATATGGCGCCTGCAAGACACCTCAAGGCGCTCCTCGCCAGTTTCCCCACCGATTACTCTTCGAGGCAGTCGTCGGCTGGCCGCCTGATCTTGATCTTATGTGCCACCCGAGAGGACGCGGCACGTGCGGCAGAGGAAACGCTTGGAGCGCTCGATGTCGAAAAAGCCTGGCTGCTCGCGCGCTGGCTCATCGGTGTGGGTCGTTCCTCGGCTGTTATCGCGGCAGCCTACGTGAGTGGTGAGATCAAGCTTGGGAACACCGACAACCTTGATCCGGTAACTTCTGGGTTGGAACGAAGCGAAAAGAAGGAACCATGGCACGCTCTGTTCGATAAGAATCGTTTGACCAACGATGAGCACGTCCTGCGCGAGTTTGCTGTGCGGCTGGGTAACAACAATCCCACCGAGCGAGCCCATGATGCGTGTGCAGTCATCGCGTGGCTGGGAAAGTCGCGGTACATTCTGGATGAGAACCCGCAGTCGATTTCCTTGGTGGGACCGCTCCGTGAGCCGCTGCTCGCAGCACTGCGCGCTGGTCTTGACGGCGATGACATCGCCTTTCGATGCTACGCGATCGACCATCTTGATAGGCTGGGCTGCTTCGATGATTCCGTCCTAGCGGCGGCCATCCTCTGTTTGCATGAAGAATTCGGAGACGGGCCCTCCCGACAACGCTGGGGATACCCGATGTCGGAATCCGATTGGGAGAGCGCGGCGCTAGAGGACCGTCTGGATGTCGCACGGGTCTTGATCGGACGGGGGCTCAAGACGGACCCCATCAAGATGCTGACCCGCTTTGTGGCACAGCCGACGGAGAACCTCTACTTCGACCACTGCTGCCTGAAGGCGCTGAAGCTCCTCGTAAGATGCGGGACTGAGCAAGCTCTGGTGCGGCAGGTGCTTGTGCGTCATCTCGTACGGGGACAAATTCGATTCCACCACTTCTGGGAGCTGCTCCCGCTGCTCCAGCAGGTGAATGGTTGCGATGCCCTGCTCCGCTCATTGATTCTGGAGCAGTTTGCCCAGGGAGACACGCTCTCTACCTACCTCATAGGTCAGTGGGCACATCGGGAGTTCGTCTACTCTGAACACGACGAGCAGGAATCGAACAATGTCGAGGGCGCTCGAGGGCGTGGATGCCAGATTCCAATGGGCGGGACCGCTCTCGACGTTCGAACCGCGCAGATCAAGTGGTTGGCTGCGCAAAACGTACCGCCCGAGCGAATTCAGCCGGCCATGGTACTCCTTGCCGTGCGCTACGACGAGGAGCGTGCCACACGATTGACACAAGCCATTGTCGACCGGCGCACGGACACGACGGCGAGAGCGCTGGTCGAACGAGACCTGGGGTCGGATGAAACCGATGGCAAAGGACAACAGCTCGCCAAGGCGTGGCTCCTCGCCGCGCTGACAGATGCAGCGCAAGGAGTCTGTTAAACAGACTTGGACTGGGCGATGTCCGACGTTGGGCGTGACATCAGGTGAGACGGCCGTCTGTATCGCGCCGCGAGAGCATTCCCTAAACAACTCGTCGCTGGTAACAAGCTAGCTAGGGAAAGAAACCGGCTCGCCTCCCGACGCCACCCGATTCTTCAACGAAAGAGGCGAAGGGGGAATGGGAATCCGAAACCCTGCCGTGATAGGTTGCGGGCATGTCAAAACATCGGTCTTTGGTGGTCTGTTCGGTTCTGTCTGTCTCGGGCGGCTTCGCATGCAGAGACCTGGAATGACTATTCGCTGATGCAGTCGCGCGCAGCGGGTCAGTTCTGGTCCGGTGGAATGGTGGCCGGGCAGTGGGCGTGGTCACCGCAGAGCGCTTCTTCCTCGGACATCGCGTGGGGAGATCCGAAATCCTGGCCTCCTTCCTATGGGGAGAAATTCCTGCTCTCTGCGGATGGACAGTGGGTACTGCTGGATGGCTTTTCGGATGGAACAGGACTCCCAACCCGCAACGTCCAGCGGGTCACAAGTGAGAGCATCGGGGATGCAAACTGTAACGGAATGACTCCGATTCCTTCCGATGCGGGGCGTCAGCACTACGTCAAGTGGAACATTCCCAGCAGCGGATACTGTCTGTACGCCGAAGGCACGATCAGCGGACCCAATCCCGATGGCAGCACGTTCACGGTTCACTTTGCGCACCGGCAGAGATGGAGTCCTCCCTCTCGCTGTACAAACGCCTATTTCAGTGGCCAGAGCTGCATCGCACAGCGAGAAGAGTGGTGGGATGACAACGGCAGTCCCTTTGCGCTTCGCATCGACAGAACGCAGCAGCTCGCTCGTGGCTTGGGAGTCGGCTTCACCATTCGGCAGACCTTCCCAATCATCTGGGGCGCTGACGGCCGCTACTTCTGGCGATGGTGAGGCCAGAGCTGAATCGGGATGCACTCAGCGCACGGTGACAACGACAGGACAATGATCGGATACGGCGTCGAAGTCGGAGGGAATGCGTTGCGCCTGTTCGCACTTGAGCGCCGCGCAGAATCCTTGAACGGAAGGGGGCTCCGTCGCTTCGATGACTCCGCTGGCGATCACATGATCGAGCTTCCCTGGCAGGTACGGAGAGAATGGGGACGGCTTCCAATAGGCCGAACAGAGTAGCTCATCGGTCAGCGGCTTCATTCCTGATTGCACAAGCTGGCGATGGACTGCGCTGCGCTCTCCGTGTTGGTCATCGCGATAGCCGGTGGTGTTCAAGTCGCCGAGCAGAACCAATCTGTCTTCTCCGCCTTGGCGGAGCGATTCAAGAATCCGCAGTGCTCGCTGTAGGAACATTTGTCGACTCTGCGCCTGTCCCAGGGCCGCACCAGCGGGGAAGTGGACTGCGAGCAAGTGGAGCTTGGATCTGCGAACAGAGAATCGGCCGCGACTCGAAAAGGAGCCGAGGAAACCTGCGCGCTCTCCATCGAAACAGCTACCGCCTCGGTCTTCGCGTAGCTCCGGAAACTCACGAACAGAATCCAAGCGGACGCGATCTGTGTCGTACAGAAAGCCAAGATGAAGCCGCTGCTTTCCACCGCAGTCAGAGCTCACCGCGCGATAGGAGCGAGACGCCTTGCTCGACAGCTCTGCGGCCAGCGCTCCCAGTGCTTGCGAGTCTCGAATCTCCTGTAGCGCGATGACGTCTGCATCTGCGGCTTGAAGGAGCTCACGGAGTCGCACCCGATCAGTCTGAATTCCGAATGTGCGGATGTTAAATGTTACGATGCGCAGCGTCGGTGGGGAGCAGCTATGTAAGCCAAATAGGAGCGCTGCTGCGAAGAGTAGAAGCCGTATTGCACGTACGCGCAGAAGACCCACCACGAGGTGACCAAGGAGGCGGAACAGGAGTCCAATGGCTCGCTGCCGTCCTGTGCGTTGCCGATACGTCATGCGTTTTCTCCCGTTCCAGCGCTGATCTGCGATGGCTGCGCCGACCCTACCACATCCCATCATGGGATAAAAAATGGGATGACATCGCGATTTGGGCGTGTTACTTCCGTCGCTGTATGTTGTTCCTTGGGAACATCACGAGCATGATGTTCATGGGGGCCGGGATTGCTGGTGGACGGGTGAT
>CALLYL010000728.1 GCA_937859535.1 uncultured Myxococcales bacterium | reverse complement strand
AGCCGCCACAAGCGTACTGATAGAAGTCGTCACAAGGGTTGACCGAGCGGTCAAGAATGCTCTCATCGACACCAGCAGCATTCGGCACTGCCGCCGGAGCCTGCGCACGACTCGTCGATACGGACGAAACAGCAGCGAGAAGAAGCAATGGAGAAAGGACTGACAAGGTCGCTCGGGTCTTTGACATGGCGGGTGATATAGCACCGCTTGCTACATTTTCGCCCCCCCGATTTATGCGCTCCTCACTGTTCGTGGGAACGGTGAGTGCTCGGCTCGACGGTTGGTTCGGCAGCCACCGCAGGCGCTGGCACCACCCGGGCTTGCGCGAAGACCTCGCGAACCGAGGCCAGCGGACCCAGTAATAAGAACGGACCCACCACCGCCAGGTGATACAGCAGCGCCCCGGCTAGCGCTGTCTCCGCAGGCACTCCCAGCGGCTGCAACACCAACATCACCGTCGCTTCGACGACGCCAAAACCCGCCGGGGTCAGCGGCAGCAACACCGCCAGATTCAGGGCCACGAACAGCAGCAAAATGACATGCAGGGACACCGACACGCCGGCCGACTGCAGGCACAGATACAACATCAACATGTCAAACGCATCGAGCGCCGCCGTCCACAGCAGTCCCGACAACGAGATCCTCGGCAGCGGCGGCAATCGACGCTTGATGGCAGGTACCCTCGACAGCAAAAGCCCCAGTCCAGCCCCGACCCCAAGTAGGCACGCCACGATCACCGCCAGTCGCAGGGCAGAGGGCAACGCTCCGATGGTGAGCGCCAACACTCCCCACAGCCCGAGGCTCATACCATCGAGAAGCTTCTCGACGAGCTGTTCGCCCACCAAATCCGTCCCGGCAAAACCGTAGCGCTGCCTCAGCACCAGCAGCCGAAAACCCATCCCCGCTGGAGGCCACAGCACCGTTGCCGCTTGCGCACTCACCAAGTCGACATAGAGACCCAAAAAGCGAGGTGAGCGACCCGCAAGCGACTTGAGTAGCCCCCGAGTTCGCTCGGCACGGGCACCCGCACGGATCGCGACATTGACCAGCGCTGCCAATACCCACAGCGAGATATGGCTGTGCTCAAGCGACTGCGCAAAGGCCCGCAGATCGAGCCGAAGAGACGCCCAGGCGACCAGGCACAGCAGCAGGATTAAAGGGCCAAACCGTCGCACAACCCGCATCATTGCGGCTCCAAATTTGGGCAGTTTGATGCTCACCACGAGGACGAATCGAAGGCCAAACGTTCGTTACTTTGTGTCTTAGATGCAGTCGAGCGGCTCAAAAAGCGCAGAAACAACTGCCGGAGTATCACTACGTTCTAGCTTGCAGTGAAGGGTCGTGCCATCGCCAAAAGAACTTTGGCCGTTCACCGTGATGGAACCGATCGTGGCATCCACTTTCACAAAGCGGAACCCGGACGGCACGACGATCCGAAGCTCGCCATCTCCCGCTGTCTTGGGACTCAACGAGATGGTCAGCACACGGCGATCGTCGTCCCAGCTTTCCTGTTCGAGTAGGAGCAGCGTCTGCCACAGATGATGACTCAGGCTCACCACCTGCGGATGATCGGTCGCCGCCCGCAGCAGCCACAGCGCGGTGCCGTGCGGAGCAATCCGTAGTGGAACGAGTTCACCCGGTTTCAGCCTCTTGTAGCGCTTCGTCCACAACTCGAACGCGTGGTATTCGCCATCTGGCAGCTCGAACGCTGCCGCACTGACGGTCAGCTCTCGCGGTCCATCGTGCCAGTTCACCAGCGCCCCGAGCGCAGTCAGTGTTCCCGAGCGATCCGACCCCGTGTACACGAAACGCTGCGGTTTTTCCGTCGTAAAAAGACCCAGCGCTCGTGCCGCAACTCCGCTCGGCGGCAGCGTCTGGCGGACAAGCTGCTCTCGTTCTCCAGGCAGCACCCTGAGATCATCGCTGAGCAGCAACATTCCACCCGATAGCGACATCACCGACACCAGCGTCTGCACCTCCGGCAAGGACAAGCTGCTCTTGTCTCGTCTCACGAGCAGGCAGTCGGGGTCGTTCATCCACCACTTCCCATGGAGATGCGCCCGGGTCAGACAGTTGTGGAGCGCCAACTCTGCCGATGGGTAGCCGGTGTCATGTGCGATCAAATCCACCATCGGATCGCGCCAGTCCTCTTTGACATCGGGTGAGATCCGCATCGCATCGCAGAACCCAATCGACGGCAGCAACGGCGCACCACAGCCAAGCAAAAACCGATCGCCGATGGTGTCCCGGATCACCTGCAAGCCCTGACGATAGGCCTCCAGCGGAGACAGAGACGAATCGCGACGACGACCCAGGCGCAGACCGGCAAACAGAAAATCGATCTTGAAATACTCGAAGCCAAGCTCACACAGCGTCGAGAAAACGCGACGCAGCCAAGTCAAGACCTCGGGATGGGTCAGGTCCAGACTGTAGACCTGACCATCGGTGATTCCCCAAAACGGATGATAGCCAAGCCGCCGCAGCTCTCCGTCTTCATCGCGGAGCAACCAGTCGCGATGATTCTTGTAAATATCAGACGAGCGCTGCACAAAAAATGGCGCGAGCCATATGCCGGGGACAAAGCCCGCCTGCTTGATCTGCCTGGCCAGCCCACCGAGCCCAGAAGGAAACTTCGCATTGGTGGTTAGCCAGTCACCGACTTTGCGCTGATAACCGTCGTCGAGCTGTACGTACTTGACCGGCAGTTTTTTGTCGTGCAGCGCTGATAGGTTGCTAAGTACGTCCTGTTCGGTGACCCGAGTGTAGTAGTAGTACCAGGAGCACCAGCCACTCGGCACTTGCTCACGCGGCGCTCGCGGCGTCATCTCATCAGCGGTGGCGTCGGTGTAGCGGGCGAGCAGCGCTTGTTCCTCGCGGCCATGCGCAATCAGCAGCTTGTCTCCGACGAATGTTTCGCCCACAGCAATCCGTCGTCCGTCGATGCCCAGACGAGCTTCGAGCCGAACCTCGACATCTCGACACAATGCAATTTCACCGAGCCCACGACGCGCCGATATGAACCCGAGGAGCAAATGCGAAGGAGGAGGCCCTTGCTCGCTCAGCGTCATCATCCACGGAGATGACAGCCGCTCGGGATGACCGAAATACTCGGACTCGCTGTGCTGGTTGAAGGCAGCGGCGGTTGGAAACAACGGCTGGCTGGGTCGAAAGCGACTATCGACGGCAAACGATGGCGTAAACGAGCTGTAGCCGGTTCGAAATACTTGCCAGCCGGCACGCGTTCCGATTCCCGCCACAAAGCTGTCCGCCTGGGGATGGGCCACGAGCCGAAACGCGGACAGTACGATCGGCTGCCCACTCTGATTCCGCACCGACTGCCACAGGACAAGGCCTCGCTCACTCATGTGCGCATGGACAATCCACAGTAGACCCGAGCCGTCCGCCGCTGGATAGCGCAGCTCGAGCGAACCATCGGCTGCCTCGATCCGCGTATACAGCGCCGCTTCCGAGGTCTTGAGCAACGGTCGCCCATCCGCTCCTTCGCCGAGTATCTGGAACGGCCCGAGCAGTGATTGACCACGCATGCGCAGATCAAACCCGTGAGGTCCGAGCAGCAACGTATACGAGTCCGACGAAAGCAGCGTGCGCACGGCTTACTCTCCGCTCTGTAACTTCCGGTCGGATAGCTGTCTCAGTCGCTCTTGCACGGCACGCTCGTCCTTGGGAAATAGAAAGACCAGCGACAGCAGCACCGCGCCACAGAGCAGCCACATCAAGTTGGCGATGTGAAACGCGCTCACCCGCCCCAGTCGGGCCGCCATCCCTCCAACGATCCAGGCCCCGAGACCTCGCCCGAGATCGTTACACAAGTTGAAGAAACTAAACGCCGAGCCGCGTCGCTCCGGCGGATTGACGGCGATGAGCATCGTGTTGACGTTTGGTCCAGTCACCGCCGCCAACGTGCCGGTCAACAGAGCAATCAGCAGAGGACCGAGCAGACTCTGACCCGGCCGCACCGGATATTCGATCAAGAGCGCCATCGGAATCACCGCCAGCGTCGTCGTGATAGCACATAAAAGCGGCAGGTTCCGACTCTTACGGTTCATCACTTTTTGCCCCAACAGCCCGCCCACAAAGCCACCGAAAATAGCCGCCACGCCGACCCCCATCACCAGCAGCGTCGCATCAGGAACCGAGAACCCTTTGTCATGCGCGTAGTAATCGTTGAGGTAGACGAAGAACACCCCCCACGGCACCGTCCCTGGCAGCGCTTGCAGCAGGATCAGAAGATTCGTGCGCACCGCAAACAGCTTGGGTAGATCCCGCAGGTGGAAGCGCTCCTCATAGGCTTGCCCCGAAGCGAGAAGCTGCGTCAGACCTTCCTCGTGCTGGCCACGCTTCGGCTCGCGAGCGAATAGCGCGAACAGGACGCTCAGCAACAGGCCCGGTAGAGCCACAGCGAAAAACGGCATCCGCCAGCCACTCGACGTCCCGACCATGCCGGACAGGAGCTGCCCGAGGCCAATCCCAAGTCCTTGCGCCAGCCCCAGGGTCGCAGTTGCGCTCGCTCGCTTCTGAGGTGGGTAGTAGTCACCGATCAGCGAATAGATCAGCGGGAACGCACCGCCAATCCCGATCCCCGTCAGCGCCCGCGCCCACAACAGTTGGTCGTAGGTCTTCGCCAGCCCAGACCCCAAACACGCGAGCTGGCCGATCACTGCGACGATGGTCAAGAGCCACTTGCGCGACAACTTCGCGCCCAAATCGCCCCGATCGGTCAAATAACCAACCAGTAGTGTCAACACACCACCGAGCATCCAAAACAGCAGGTTTACATCGGCCCCGAGTCGCTGGTCGATTTCCGCCCGCGAGAAGCCAAACTCGGTCCCGATCGCGGTCAGGTTGGGAGCCAGCAGGTTCTGATCGGCAAACAACAGTCCAACGATCAACACGAACAGAATCTGCGTTGTGACCATCCGCGCCGAGCTTCCGATGGGGCCGCCGCTTTGACTCATTCTTGGCACGCTATCATCGAATGAGCGTGGCCTGAAATGGACATTGTCCCCCCCCTTGCCCGGGCGTTGAATGGCAGAGCGAAGCCTTGGCATGGCATCACGCAGCCCGTGATAGGCACGCCCAAGCCTTGGTCATCGCTTCGCGCAGCCCGTGCTACGCACGCCCAAGCCTTGCTCATCGCATCACGCAGCCCGTGATAGGCACGCCCAAGCCTTGGTCATCGCTTCGCGCAGCCCGTGATAGGCACGCCCAAGCCTTGGTCATCGCATCACGCAGCCTTTGCATGGCACACCGCAGCCTTTGCATGGCACGCCGCAGCCTTTGCATGGCACGCCGCAGGCCACCCGGTCGAGCCGAGCAGGCTGTCGTAGACTGGGTTCACTGCTCAGAGAGCTTGAGCCAAAGGAGCGTTTTGCCGTGAAACCGTCCGACCTACTCCGCAGCGTCTTGCCGTGGATCACCACGGGCTTGCTCGGCTGCATGCACTTTCATCCCATCGATCGACCGCTCGGCGAAGACATCAACGAGCGGGCGGCCATCATCGACAAAGTCCAACACAGCCGGCTGTCTCGACGAGAGGAGCTGGTCATTACCAAAGTACTGCTCGCAACTCGTGGCGAGGATCTCACGCGGCTCAAGAGCTTGGTCGAGCGCGGCCCCGACCGAGCGACCCTCCACGAGCTGATCTACTACAAAATCTCCGACGATATCTTGCGTCAGGCAATCCTGGCTCACTTTGCCCGCGAGTCTCGCAGTGAACAGCAGCAGCCATCACGTCCGCCCCGCGACAAGGTGCGCGTTCTGTCGGACATCGACGACACCCTGTATCGTTCGCTGTGCGATGAGCGTTATCAGCACAAAGCCATCTTTCCGGGTGTGCTGGAGTTCTTTCGCGCACTCTCAGTCGGCTCACGAGCAAGCAATAACGAAGCCAGCAGCCCCGGAGAAGTCACCTTTTTATCGGCACGCCCTCGTGAGATGGCCAGCCTTAGCTACACAACGACGCTCAACCCAACATTCTCCGCGCACGCGTCGATCATCGCCGGCTACAGCCTGCTGCCCGCCCCACGAGCGTTTTCCGGCATCGGCAACGTCCACGAGGTCCAAGCGTTCGCCAAATTCCGCAACTTCGTACAGTACGCGGCGCTGTACCCCGAGTCAGACTTTGTCTTTATCGGCGACAGCGGCCAAGGCGACATGCTGGGCGGCGAGCTCATGCTGTATCACCAACCCGAGCGCCTGCGCGGCGTGTTCATCCATCAGATCTTGACCGATGGCAGCCACGGCATGTTCTGCCCCTATCCGCGCAGCCCCAAGGATCTCGATCACGGCGTCAGCAAGCTGGTCTTCTTTGACACGTACGTTGGTGCCGCCGTCCAAGCTCACGAGTGGGGCCTGATCAGTGATGGTTCGCTCTTTCTCGTCGCGAAGGCCGCCATCGATACCCTGAACCTGCGCGGCCGCGAAATCGTAAGTCCAAGACACCGGAGCCTCGTGATCGGACAATACCGCCGCGATCTGCGTCGTGCCCAAGAGATCCTCAGTAACCATCCCGTCGATACTCAGCGCGAACGCCTCCCCGATTTGCTGTTTGGAGAAGCGCCGTGTGAGGTGCCGATCAGCCTTCACGGATAGCGCACCTCCACCTCGACGTGCCCGGGTTTCGTGATATGGCTTTGAGCCGTGAACGAAGCAGCTCTGCACGAACTTCTGTCGCAGGTCGCAGATGGACAGCTTGCGGTAAAGACGGCGATGGCCCGGCTCTCCAAGCTCCCTTTTGCGGATCTCGGCTTTGCCCGCGTTGACCACCACCGAAGCCTACGCGCCGGTTTTCCCGAGGTTGTGTTCTGTCAAGGCAAGCGGCCCGAGCACGTCGTCGACATCTTCAAGGAACTGCTTTCTCACGGCAGTGCCGCCCTCGGAACCCGCGCTAGCCACGAGCATGCCGAAGCAATGCGGCGGGAGTTACCCGAGGTCCACTACGACGCCAGCTCCCGATTGCTGCGATCCCCAAGGGCCAAACTCGAGGGAGAACGTCCCGGTCCGGTACTGGTGGTTTGCGCTGGCACGTCCGATTTGCCCATCGCCGATGAAGCCGCTCTCACCGCTGAGTTTCTCGGATGCCACGTCGAACGGTTGTGTGACGTTGGGGTCGCTGGAATTCATCGCCTGCTTGCCGCCGAAGAGACGCTGCGCAAAGCCCGCATCATCATCGCTGTCGCTGGAATGGAAGGGGCTCTGCCGTCTGCGGTTGCCGGCCTGTCAGGACGTCCCGTGATCGCGGTGCCTACCTCAGTTGGATATGGAGCCAGCTTCTCGGGCATCGCCGCCTTGCTGGGTATGCTGTCGTCGTGCGCCTCGGGAGTGACTGTGGTGAATATCGACAACGGCTTTGGGGCAGGCTACGCAGCCGCCCTCACTTTGCGCTCGGTAACCCATCCGTCGCCCGATCCATTCCGGAGGCATGAGCCATGAACCCCACGTCCAACGGTAGCGAACTGCGTGGCGCGACCCTCTATTTCGACTGCGCAACCGGGCTCGCGGGCGACATGACGATGGCAGCCCTGCTCGATCTCGGCGTGCCCGAGCCCTTCGTCCGCGAGCAGCTCGCCCTGCTCCCCCTGTCAAACTGGGAATTGCGGATCAGCACCGTCACCAAGCGCGGCCTGGTCGGTAAAAAGGTGGATGTCATCGATCTTGGGGAGCCGTTGCACGCGCACCGACATCGCCACCACGGCGACATCGCGCATCACCACCAGCACCGCGATCGTCACGACGGGCCTCACGATCACGACGAGCCGCACCATCACGAAGATCGACACCGTCACGATGAACACCACCTTCACGAAGATGATCACGAGCACCCACATACTCACTACGCCGAGATTCGTCGCTTGCTCTTGGGTGCGCCGCTGCTCAGCGATGTAAAAACACGAGCGCTGCGGATGTTCGATCGGTTGGCCGAGGTTGAGGCCGCCATGCACGGCGTGACCATCTCCGAGGTGATGTTTCACGAGGTCGGTGCTCTCGATTCGATCGTCGATATCGTTGGGGTCGCTGCGGCGCTGAGCTGGCTAACACCGCGTCGAATCGTCTGCCGAACGGTGCCACTCGGCTCCGGTCGCGTCCGAACGGCTCACGGATTGCTCCCGATCCCAGCCCCGGCAACGGCAGCGTTGCTCAAAGGGGCGTTGGTCGAAGCAGGCGATCTCCTCGGTGAACTGACGACACCCACTGGAGCACTCATTGTCGCGACTCACGCCGACAGCTACGGGCCCATGCCGCCGCTGCGAATTGTCGCCACAGGCCATGGCGCGGGCACTCGCGAGTTACCGGATCGGCCGAACATCCTTCGCATCGTCGCCGGACATGAACCGACGGAAACGGTGCAGGCGATGCAGCCGCCTCTCGATGAATCTTGCCTGTGGGAGCTGTCGACCAACATTGACGACATGAATCCACAGCTTCTGCCGCCACTCATCGAATCGCTGTTGGCGCTTGGAGCCCGGGATGCCTGGCTGGTGCCGGTGATCATGAAGAAAGGCCGACCTGGATCGATGCTGCAAGTGCTCAGCGATGAAAATCAGCGGGACGCGATCGTACGCCACATCCTCGCCGAGACGACTTCTCTCGGAGTTCGTTACCACCGAGTGTCGCGAAGCGTGCTTGCTCGCGAGATCGTCACTGTGATGACAAGCTTCGGCCCAGTTGAAGTAAAGCTGGGCCGTGACCCGCTCACTCAGAAAGTGATCAACGTTGCGCCGGAGTTCGAGTCGGTTCGTGCCATCGCCAGCGAACGAGCGAAGCCGCTCAAGCAAATATACGCCGCTGCTCTCGCAACCGCCGCCCAGCTTTTCGAGCGCTAAAGACTAATGATCACGACACCGCGTTCGCCGCCTGGGATGTCTCGATCATCGCGTTCCTCGTCGCTGCTATCACGCGGCGGTGGATAATCAGGAATGCGGATCAACGGCTGTTCGCGTCGCCGCTGCTCGTTTTCCTCCCGCTTACGGATTTGTTCGATGATCCAGGGCTCTAACATCGCCCACTTCTTTCAGCCATCGTGGCTGTTAATACCAGTTTGAGTCGCACGTAGCCGACTCGTCAAGGATCGCACCATGACTTCCGAATCACAATCGACGCGACGGGCCATTTGACATGCCAAGTCTACACAAGTACGCTCCCTGCCCTCGCCACCACCATGTCCGGCGCACCCGTTGAGATTATAGCTTTACGAAAGGCCTTCGCATTCGGCGGTCGTCCGATTGAAGTCCTCAAAGGGATTGATCTCTCTATCAAAGCCGGAGAGATGGTCGCCGTGGTCGGAGCGTCGGGAGCGGGAAAATCTACGTTCCTGCATGTGCTCGGAACTTTGGATGTTGTGTCCTCCGGAAAAGTCGTCATTGATGGGGCGGATGTCACGACTTTGGCCCCAACTCCGCTTGCGGCATTTCGCAACCATACGATCGGCTTCGTGTTTCAATTCCATCACCTGCTTCCTGAGTTTTCTGCCGTTGAGAATGCCGCCATGCCGGGCATGATCGCGGGGCTCCAGCGCAGCGTCGCTGAAAAGCGTGCAACCGATCTGCTACAGCGGGTTGGGCTCGGCCATCGCCTTCAACATCGTCCCGGTGAGCTATCGGGTGGTGAACAGCAACGAGTGGCCTTGGCGCGAGCCCTAGTGATGGAGCCACGGCTACTCCTTGCTGATGAGCCGACCGGAAACCTCGACGCACGCACGGGGGCAGCCATCCACGAGCTAGTGGTCGAGCTGAACCGTGAGCGTGGAATGACGATGATCGTCGTCACGCACAACGAAGACCTGGCCGCCCGAATGCCTCGCCGTCTGCATATGGCCGATGGCCGAATCCTCACCGACGATGAATCCCAACGCCGCAGCTCAGCCGCACAGGAAGGTGCAGTTTGAAGCGATCCTACTGGCTACTTCTTGCGTGCCTGCTCGGTGTGATGCTCGGCAGCGTTTCAGCGCGAGCCGACGGTGACATCCCGCTCGGTCGCCGAGTCGAGAAGATCAGCTTTCGAGGCAACGTAAAGGTCGAAGCCGCAGCGATGCAGCGCGCCCTGTCGACCGAAGAGCGCTTTGGCAAAAAGCCGATCGAAGAGGGACAGCCACTCAAACTGGAGACCCTTCAGGACGATCTCAAGACGCTGTGGAAGATGCGCTCGTTCGACGACGTCCGCATCGAATGGGAAGAGGGCGACTCCGGCGGAATCCTGCTCGCCTATGTGGTTCGTGAGAAGCGGTCGGTCCGCAAGATCTATGTCTCTGGCAATAGCGAAGTGGGCCTCGACAAGATCAACGAGGTTCTCGATCTCAAAAAAGACACGATCTTCGACCCGGCCAAGATCAAGCGCAACGTCGAGAAGATCCACGACCTATACGTAGAAAAGGGCTTTTATCTCGCTGACGTAAAGTCCGATATCAAGATCCACTCACCGACGCAGCTTGATGTCTACTTCATCGTTGACGAACACGCCAAGGTCGAGGTCCGCAAGATCACTTTCCTCGGGAACCGTCATGCCACCGATGAGGATCTGCGCGGAGTCATGGCGACCCAGGAAGGCAACTGGCTGTCGTTTTTGACCTCCGCCGGTACCTACAAAGAGGATGCGTTCGAACGCGACGTGCTGCTGCTCACCGCGTTCTATTACGACCACGGCTACGTGACGGTAAAGATCGGCAAGCCCACCGTCGAGATGTCCCCGGACAAACGATTCCTCTATATCTCGATTCCAATTGAGGAAGGCGATATCTACAAACTGGGCAAGCTCGACTTCCAGGGTGAACTTCTCCTCACCAAGGAAGAAATGCTCGCCGGGCTCAAGGTCAAACCGGGTGAACAGTTCAATCGCTCGAAGCTTGGCCAAGACATCCAGAACATCAACAACTTCTACAAAAATCGCGGCTATGCGAACGTCAACGTCACGCCGCTGACCCAGATTGATGCCGACAAGAAGATCGTCGACCTGACCTTCGACCTTCAGCAGGGCAAAAAGGTCTATTTCGAGCGCATCAACGTCCGAGGCAACACCAAGACCCGCGACAAGGTCATCCGTCGTGAACTAAAGATCATCGAAGGCGAGCTGTATTCGGAAGCTCTCGTCGAATTCTCAAAGAATCGAGTGCAAGCACTCGGCTTCTTTGAAAAAGTCGAGATTTCGACCAAGCGCGGCACCACCGACGAGCGACTAGAGGTCAACATTGAAGTCACGGAGCGCCCGACGGGGACGTTCCAAATCGGTGCAGGTTTCTCCTCGATCGAGAACTTCATCTTTCAGGCCCAGATCGCCCAGAACAACCTGTTCGGTCGTGGCACCACGATGCGTCTGTCTGCACAGGTGTCCTCGTTGCGACAGCTCTTCTCGATCAACTACATCGATCCTTACTTCCTCGACACGAACGTCACGTTCTCATTCTCGGGATATAACCAGCTCCTTTACTACCCGAACTTCAACCGCACGACGCGTGGTGGTGACCTGACCTGGGGCTATCTGTTTGGTGACTATTTCCGACTGCTCGGCACGTACAAGCTCGAGTGGGTTCAGATCGGTCAGAACAGCCAGGGCATGTCGATCTCGGGCTTTGGTCAGGTGCAGTCGATCGCCGGCGGGACACTCGCAAACCTGTATCGTCGGGGCTGGACCTCATCGGTGCGACTGTGGACGCAGTACGACTCTCGCAACGATCGCATGTTCCCGACGAAGGGCATGTTCCATTTGCTCTCGCTGGAAGTTGCGGATCGATATTTGGCCTCGGAGATCGACTACGTCCGGGTCTCTGGGTATGCACGCTTCTATCGGCCAATCTGGGGACCGTTCATTTTCCGCCTCAATGCCGAAAGCGGTCTGGTCTTCTCTCGTCGAGCGGAAGGTGTCCCCATTTACGAACGCTACTTCCTCGGCGGCATTCAGAGCATCCGCGGCTACCGTCTGTTCTCTCTCGGGCCCCGGATCCAGATTCAGAGCGCGCTCGAGCCGGGCTCGTACCTGATCCCGTTCAACGTCGGTGCCAACTGGCAGATCATCTTGAACAGCGAGATTGAGTTCATGATCATCCCGGCGGTCCAAATCAAAGGCGTGGTGTTCTTTGATATGGGCAATGGCTATAACCTCGAGTCGAAATACTGCACGAGCGCCGCCGCCACGTCGGCACTGCCCGAGGTGTTCAATCCCTGCGTGCAGTTCCCGACATTCCAGAACCTGCGTTACTCGGTAGGCTTCGGCTTCCGCTGGTTCTCGCCGATTGGACCGCTGCGCTTTGAATGGGGTATTCCGTTGAATCGACAGACCGGCGAAGACCCGCTGGTCTTCGAGTTCACCATCGGCAACTTCTTTTAATGAATGCGCCATGCAGCGTCGGACGTCTGCTACCTCTGCGCACGTTTTATCCACCAAGAAACAGGAGTCTTACGAGATGTTGAATCGAGCAGTGCGATGGACCTTAGGCATGGGCGTAGCGTGTTCAGTGATGCTGTCGGCTGAGCTGGCGCACGCGCAGCAGAAGATCGCTATCGTCGATATCCGTCGCGCCATCGAAGAAACCACCGAGGGCAAGGCAAGCATCGGTGGTCTGAAAGCAGAGGCCGACCGGAAGCAAAAAGAGCTGCTATCGAAGCAGGATGAGCTTAAGAAGCTCGAGGAAGACTTTCTCAAGCAACAGTCGGTTCTTCAACCAGCCGCTGCCCAGAAGAAGCGGGAAGAGCTTCAGCAGAAGGTGATGCAGCTTCAGGAGGCTCTCCAGCGGGCCCAGCAGGACATCGGTCAGAAGGAAGCCAAAGTCCTCCAACCGCTGCAGGAGAAGGTGATGCGCGCCATCGACGTGCTCGCCAAGCGCGACAACTTCGCCATGGTGCTGCGCAATGACGTGGTGCTGTGGCCGCAGCAAAGCGCGATGGACATCACCAACGAAGTCATCCGCAAGGTCAACGAGATGAAGGCCCCGACCGCCCCAGCAGGCGCAAATCCTGCTCCAGGGAGCAAGTAGCCGTGAGCGATGGACCCGTGTTACCGCTGGATGTGACGGCGATTATGCGGCTTCTGCCGCACCGCTATCCGTTTTTGCTCGTCGATCGGGTCATCGAGTTTTCCGGCGAAAGCTGTCGGGCGATCAAAAACGTGACCATCAACGAGCCTTTCTTCGTAGGTCACTTTCCTGGACACCCAGTGATGCCAGGCGTGCTGATTCTGGAGGCGATGGCTCAAACGGCGGCGGTGCATGCGTGCCTCAAACTGGGCAAGCAAGCCGGCGAGCAAGCCTTCTATTTGGTCAGCATGGACAAAGCACGGTTCCGCAAACCAGTGGTTCCCGGCGATCAGCTCGTGCTGACCACCTCACTGCTGCGTGGTCGTGGGCGAATCTGGAAGTTCCGCGGCGAGGTCCATGTTGCCGGACAGCTCGTTTCAGAAGCCGAGTTCATGGCCACTTTGCCATCCACGCTATCCCAGGAAGCCTCTGCGGATACGGAGTCGGACATCTAGTCGACGGCCCCGACCTGGGACTGCCGCTTTTTCCCCGCTTGGGCAATCATCGCTGGTCATGATGCACCCATCGATTCTGGTACTCGCGGTGCTCGGGCTGTGCGCCTGCAATCCCCGCAAGCCGCTTGCCGTATCGAAGGATTTGGGTCCATCGGTGCAGGTGCTGGATGTCTCGGCCAAGCCACTCATCGGCAATCCCGGGGGCCTAGCCCCTCCGCTGCCGGAGTCCGAGCCGAACGACGATCGTGAACATGCACAGCGCCTCGATCCTCAGAAGGCACTACGCGGCTCGCTGCTCCCACCGACGACCAATGGGGCAGGCCGAGGCGATGATGACTATTATGTTTGGCCGGCTCAGTCCACGCCGCAGACGCTTCGCATCGACGGAAGTGGAGCGCCCGATCTGAGCCTGGAACTGCTCGGTGCAAATGGTGAGTCGCTGGGTCTCATTGACGATCGCGGTCCTGGCGAAGGTGAGCGAGTGTGGGGCTTGACGGTACGGGCGGGACAACCGCTGTACCTTCGGGTACGTGGTCGCGTCAAACCCGAAGCCGCTCATGAAGCAGCACTCGGCACGTATCAACTGACGGTTTCTGCGACGGCAGCGGCTCCCGATAGTGAGGCTGAACCTAACGATAGCTTGCTGTCCGCAACCCCCGTCTTGGGTAGCGATGCCTCGGGTGTGCTATCGACAAAGCGCGACGAAGACTATTTCGTGATGACCTTGCCAGCGGTGCCTGGTCGACGCTCCGCAAGTCCGGGTAGCGGCGAAGGTCTCCGCGAGGCCGCGATTCTGCGGGTCGAGCTAAGCGCCCCGGCGGTACAACCAGCGCTTCGCGTGTTTGTAGAACCAACCATCGGCAACCCGGATGCTGGCACGGCTCCAATCAAGTTGGTTCTCGATCTCTCGGCGAGCAAAGGCAAAGAGGATCTGCGGATACGCAACCTGCCCATTCCAGCGGGTAGCGGTCGGGTCGTCGTTGCAATACGTGGTCAGAACTTCCTACGACCCCCCGGAGAAAGTCGCTACCACCTTCGAATGCTCATCGAATCACCACTCGAAGGCGCCGAAAGCGAACCAAACGACACCTGCGCGCACCAAGCCAACGTCCTTCCCGTTTCGTCCGGCTCCACAGAAATCGCAGGCTTTTTGTGGCCCGGCGATGTCGACTGTTTCCGAATTCCAGCGATGGGCACTTCGACCACGACCTATCTGGCCAAGCTGATCCTGCCCAGTGGTGACTGTAGCGCCACCCTCGATGTGGTCCGCAGCGATGGCAAGCCCGAGGATGGCAAGGCGCGCCCGGATAAGTCCGATCCGGCCAAGCCCAGTGATGGAAAAGTCCCCGAACACACGATCACCACCGCTGGTGACGTCTTGCTTCGAGTGAGCAGCCGCGACCGCCGCACTTGTTTCGAGGCCCCCTACCGGCTCAGTGTCACTACCGTCACAGAGGGAGAAAAGCCGTGACGAGGCTCACTGTGATGTTGCTGCTCGCACTGAGCGGCTGCGGCGCATCCAGTCGGAGCCAAAAACCAGCGCTCATCGGGTTCCTCCAAGACAGCGCGCTCGGCAACATTGACGCCGCTTATCAACGACTGAGCACCGACTTTCGCAAGCGCTGTGACCGGGCATGTTTTGTGCGAGTTCTCGACTCACAACCGGGCCAAAGCCGCCAGCTACTTGATGAGCTGCGTGCCGGAGAGCCCGGTGCCGTCTACTCTGCAGAGGCCAAGCTCACAGATGGCACGTCGCTGCGACTTGAACGGGATGATGCCAATTCGCGAGCCCAGCCCGTGTCATCGTTCTACTTCGCGGACAATCCACTCGATTTTTACCCGCAGGACACCCCGTCACGGACGCTGCGCTCGTTTGTGCGGGCGTTTTCCAGGCAGCGCTTTGATGTCCTGACGCGCTTCGTGCCCAAGTCTCTTGAAAGCAAGCTGTCCTCCGACGCGCTGAAGCAGCGATTTGCCGCAGAGCCGAAGATCACCGCCCAGGTCGAGTCCCTGCGACAGCACCTTGACGAGCCACTGACGCTCGATGGCAACACCGCCCGACTCCCACTCGGCCCTGAGCAAGAAGCAACGCTGATTTTGGAAGACGGTCGCTGGCGGGTTCAGAAGCTCCAATAAGAGCACATTCAGGCAACTGATGACCTCCACAGACGATCAAATTCCTCTCGTGTTTCGCTATGGCCTGCACCGCGTCCGCGATGCCGTGCGAGTGCTCCCTCAAGCTGCTTGGTCCGTCGAAAGCAACCCGGCACTGTGTGACGGTCAGGACTACGAACTGCTACTCGATGTAGAGCGACTCAACATCGATGCCGCCAGCTTCCGACAGATGGAAGAGGCTGCCCGAGCAACGGGAGGTGATGTCGACGCAGGAGTCCGCAAGCAGATCCTCGACACCGTCGACAAGCGAGGCAAAATGCACAATCCCGTCACCGGGTCGGGAGGAATGCTGCTCGGTCGAGTGAGGCACATCGGCAACAAACTATCACCGTCGCATCACGCGCTACGACCGGGAGACCGGGTAGCGACCTTGGTGTCCCTCTCGCTAACGCCGCTTCAGATCGAGCGAATCCTCAGCGTCAACCTACACGCCCATCAGGTCAGCATCATTGGTTCCGCGGTCCTGTTCGACTCGGGCTGCTATGCGCGACTACCACCAACGCTGCCCGAGTCGGTGGCCCTATCGGCCCTCGACGTAGCGGGAGCGGCCCCGCAGGTCGCCCGACTGTGCCACGATCCGCGAGCGAGCAAGCGTGTTCGTCGGGTTCTGGTGCTAGGAGCAGGCGGTAAGTCTGGACTCCTCGTCGGCGCGGCGGCCCGAAAGGCGGGAGCCGAGGTCGTCGTCGGGATTGAGAGCTTTGCCAAAGCGGCTAGCGAGGCGGCGGCGCTGGGAATCTACGATCGCATCCTTCCAGCGGACGCCGCCGATGCGCTGGCCATTGCAGACCTAGCGTGCACGGACGGTGGCGAATATGACCTGGTCATTAGCTGCGTCAGCGCGCCCCGTGCCGAGATGGCCGCGATCCTGTGCTGTCGTCAAGGCGGCACCATCTACTTCTTTTCAATGGCGACCAGCTTCACCGCTGCTGCGCTCGGGGCCGAAGGCGTCAGCCGCGATATCGACATGCTCATCGGCAACGGCTACTGCCTAGGACATGCCGACGAAACCCTCCAGCTTCTCCAAGAGCACACGCCACTTCGTGAGCTATTTGTTCGTCGCTACGGCTGAGTCGTGGTCTGACCGAGTCGATGAACCATCTCGACCAGCGCTTCGACGTGAGCGGGCGGAATCTCGGGAGTCAGACCATGGCCCAGATTGAAGATATACCGACGGCGCGGTGCGTCCAGAAGCACCTGCTGCACCCGCTGTTCAAGCTGTGCCAGCGGCCCCAACAAGAGCAGCGGTTCCAGATTTCCTTGAAGGCCCTGCGTCGAAGCCAACATGTGTTGCGCCATCGACAACGGCTGCCGCCAGTCCACGGAAATCACGTCTGCGGACAGCTTCCCGACCTGCGGTAGCAGCGCCAGTCCTCCCAGCGGAAAATAGATGAGGGGTACGCCAAGAGGGCGCAGCGCCGTCAACACTTTCTCGACGTACGGTGCGCCGAAGACCGCGTAATCCTCTGCCGACAGGATACCAACCCACGAATCGAACAGTTGGAGAGCCTGCGCCCCCGCCTTCGCCTGCCCGGTCAGGTGCGCGATCAACGAGTCGGTCAGCTTGCCGAGCAGTCGATGCGCCAGCTCCGGCGAGGAGTAGAGAAGCTTTTTGCTACGCACGAAGCTCTTACCGGTCTGTCTCTCGATGGCGTAGGTCAGTAGCGTAAATGGATACACCGCAAAGCAAATCAGCGGCACCACGT
>CALLYL010000727.1 GCA_937859535.1 uncultured Myxococcales bacterium | reverse complement strand
TCCTCAAGCTACGCGAGGACTACAAAGCACAGCAGGGCTCGGCTTACAGCCTGCGAAAGTTCCATGACACGCTGCTAAGTTACGGACGGGCACCATTTGGGCTCATCCGTCAGGCTATGCTCGGGAAGTAAGTGCGAGTGGGAGGACCGAGATGCCGAACCAGCTACGAAAAGAGCGCCACGGCGATGTGCTGGTGGTGACATTTTGTAATCTGTCCCGAGCAAATGCCGTCGATGATCGAGTCCTATTAGCACTCCAAGGTGCCATCAACGAGGCGGCAGACACGGGGGCCCGCGCCGCCGTCCTTACGGGGGCAGGCGGGGTGTTTTGCGCCGGCTACGATCTCAATGCGCTGCCCACCACCCCCGATCGCAACTGGCTCAAGGGACACGGTGAGCTCGAAGCGACGCTGCGACTGCTGCGCGAAGGACCGCTGCCAACCGTAGCAGCCCTAAGTGGCGCTGCGATCGGTGCCGGTCTGGAGATAGCGCTGTCTTGCGACCTGCGGGTGGCACACTCGGAGGTCTTGGTGCAGATGCCGCCGGTCAAGCTCGGGATCGTCTACACCCTGGAAGGCATCTGGCGTCTGGCGACACTCTGTGGAGCAGCCAAGGCCCGCGAACTGCTGCTGTTGGCAGAGCCAATCGGTGCCGAAGCCGCCCATCGCTTGGGCCTGATCTCGCGCTTGGTCGCATCCGATGCGGTGCTGGACACTGCCTGCGAGCTGGCACGTAAGATGGCGGCCCAACCTCGTCCAGCGGTACTCGGTACGCGTCGGCTGATCGAACACCTTCTGCGCTCTGGGCCGACCCTAAGTGAAGAACAGGCAGAGGAACTGCTCGCACTGCGGCTCGCTTCTTGGCAGAGCCCGGAAGCCCACACCGCCCGACAGAACCAGCGCAACCGTCGTCGACGCCCAGACAAAGACTAGCGCGCTTGATGCGCTTCCCTGAGAACGCTCCTAGACGAGGAGCGCACCTAGCGGATATGATGGGCCGAAGTGTCTTGTCTCTCCCATCGCTTGCCTAGGGCCCTGTTCGCGCTTGCGCTGCTGTGCGGGCTCCTTATTTCTCCCCCAGCGCGGGCCAGCTTTTTCGATTCATCACCGGGCAAGCTCGCACGCGGCCACGCCGAAATTGACGGCGCGGCCAACTGCATCAAGTGCCACCCGGCAGGCCGCCGCGAGGTCGACGAAAAGAAGTGCCTCGACTGTCACAAGCCCATCGCGGAACGGATCGCCCAGAAGATCGGCTTGCACGCATCGCCCAAAGCCCTCGGTCGCCCCTGCGTCTTGTGTCACAAAGAGCACCGTGGTCTGGAAGCTGACCTCTACGGCTGGGTCACGATGGGTGGTCAGCAGAAGTTTAACCACGACACCACGACCCGCTTTCCGCTGAGCGGCCGCCACTCGGTTGTCGATTGCAAAGACTGTCACAAGCAGAAGACCACAACCGGCAGACCCAGCTTCCTGCTGGCCCCGATGGCTTGTGTGGGGTGCCACAAGTCACCACACGGTGAGCTTCACGAGCAGGTTGCCAACTGTGAGCGCTGCCATGACGCCAAAAACTGGCGCGCTCTGGACCCCTCGAAGTTCGATCACAACCAAGACACGCGCTTTCCAATCGAAACCAAGCACGCTGGGGTGCCATGCAATAGCTGTCACCCCCGCACGATGTTCCGTCTCACCAACTGGGCGACGGACTGCACGCCCTGCCACAAAAACGTGCACGGTGAGTCGCTGTTTGGGCAGAAGAAATGCACGCTCTGCCACAGCGCCAAGGTCGATTGGAAGTCGATCGACTACGACCACAACCACAAAACCCGCTTTGCGCTCGAAGGGCCTCACAAGAAGCCGTGTGCCGCTTGCCACACCGCAACGGCAACCAAGTCTCCTGGACGGAACTGCGACGCCTGTCACAAGGACACGCACGAAGGACGCTTCACCAAAACCGGCGAATGCACGGTCTGCCACCTTTCGACGACGTGGGGCCCGGAGCTAAAGTTCGAGCACAACAAGACGCGCTTCCCGCTCTTGGGACGGCATGCTGCGGTGTCCTGCCGCGCTTGTCACCGAGGCAAAACCCCGGCGGAGTTTGAAAACTTCGACTCCATCGTCAAGTCGGTCACGGTCGGCAAGAACAAAAAGGCAACCACCGTCACGATCGACTGTATGGGCTGCCACCAGCACGCAACGGTCCACAAGAAACAGTTCACGTCAGACCAGTGCTTGCAGTGCCACCAAAAGCCCGGCGAGGTCAAACAGAGCGTAGATCCCAAGGCCGTCAACGAGCGAGTCAAGATTGGCCACGGTCCTGGCAAGCCGTTCCAACTGATCGATGGCCACGTCATCGATGGCGTGCGCATCAAAGACTGCCGCGCCTGCCATAAAAACGATCAATACCGAGACACCCCATCGATGTGTGGATCGTGTCACGAAGATCGACTGCACAAAGGCTCGCTCGGCAAAGACACCTGCAACAACTGCCACGAAGGTGCGCGCTGGGCGGCAACCAAATTCAATCACGATCAGAGCAACTATCCTCTGGTTGGCAAACACAAAGAGGCACGCTGCGAGAGCTGCCACCCCGCTCGTCGCTACAAGCCCACTCAGATGCAGTGCAGCGACAGCGGCTGCCACCTCAAGGACGACGCACACCAGCGCAGCCTGGGACTGCGCTGCGAGTCATGCCACAACCCGACCGGCCAAGTCAGCTTTGACCACAACGATCCCAAGGTCAAAGACCGCTGGCACCTCGATGGCAAGCACTCGGCGGTACGATGCCAAGGCTGTCACCCGTCGCAGAAATACAAACCGACACCGACCGACTGCCAGGACTGCCACGCGGACCCCGAAGCCCACAAGGGCGAACTAGGCATTCGCTGCCAAGGCTGTCACGAACCGGCGACTTGGAAGAAGATCCACACTGGCCACGACATCTTTCCAGCGCGCTTCGGTGGAGCCCACGACCGATTGTTCTGTAAAGAGTGCCACCCGAGCGGTCGCGTACTACAGGGACTCGCGCAGCTTTGCATTGGCTGCCACCAGCGTGATGACGTCCATCACAACTCGCTGGGACCGCGCTGCAGTGACTGTCACACCCAGCAGACGTTTACGGGCGCACGCTTCTACCATGACCGTGTCGGTTGCACGCTCACCGGCGTCCACCGCGTGCTGCCTTGCAGCGATTGTCACAAGGGCGGTAACTACACGGGGCTATCACCGGCGTGCATTGCGTGCCACCGCGACGATGCGGTTCGGGCAGCGGCGCTGCGTGTGTCCACAGACGGACTGCCGCTCGGTCCAGCCAATCGTCATGATGCCCAGGTCGGCTGCGGAGGCTGCCACAACACAGCCAGCTTCCGAGTCAGCCGCCTGGTTGGAACGGATTCGGTATGCCGATGAGGGGGAAGCTGCTTCTAGCGACGCTGCTGCTGGTCGCGCCTTCGCTGGCGACGGCCGGACCGGTTTATCGAGGAAAGGTCTCGCTCACCGGCTTCTATTACACCGAAGACGATGGGGTCGATCCGACGCTCAACATTGATAAGCGAATCGCGACCAACTCCAACTTGGGGCTTGCCGATCTGCGAGCAACGGTGCTGGCCTCACGAATGTGGAAGGACAGGATCGACTTCAAGCTCGACTTTCGCCTTCGCCTAACCGGTAGCCTCGACTTCGAGCGCAAGTTCGATTCCAACAGCCAGCTCTCTGGCGACGACTTTTACAAGAAATCGCTCGGCACCACGGCGCGGGGTTATCTCGGCGGACGCGAATACGATCTACGCGAAGCCTACGTCACGTTGCGGCCCGTGCCCACTTGGCATTTGTCGCTTGGGCGAATGTACATCGCGGAGACCGATGCGATCAAAGTCGATGGTGTGCGCGTCGCCCATGACTTCGGTCAGCATTGGTACGGCAGTGCCTTCTTCGGCGGCTACCCGAATCCCTACTCGCGCTCGTTGCTCACCGACTACGTCTCGCCATGTGGCAATGGCGTGGCCGGTCAGCGCAGCGAAACACCGACGATCATCACCGGCCCATTCGACCCAACTCCCACGGAACTGGCCACCCAGCAGTGTCAAACCGACGGGGGGAAGTTCGGTCTAGTCGGTGGCGTCGGTGCTCGTTACAACTACGGCGCACTGTGGGGCACCGTGGGAGCGGCTGGCTCCTTTTTCCTTGGACCTGGTGATGGTGGCGCGGTTTCTCCCAATTTCGGTGCGACACCACCGATGGGAACTGATCCGATCCAACAGAACCTGACTCAGCCCAGCTCCGATCTCGACGCTCCCCGTGTCTTCGTGAGCTGGTTTAACTCTTGGCGACCGCACGAACGGGTCGACTTGATGAGCGATCTGGTGATCGATCTCTACGGATCGGCGGGACCGCAACTGACCCGCGCCGTCGTGCTGTCATCGATCCGTGCGCTCAGCAATGACCGGCTGACGATTCGTCTTGGCTACTCGCACATGTCGTCGCTGGCCATCAACATGTACCTGTCGCGGCTAATCTACAACCGCAGCGCTGGAACGACCTTGGCGGCCATCGGAGCGAGTGCCGTCGAAAACAACCTGACCGTGCTCCGCACAGGCCGCGATGAAGGCAAAGTCACTCTCGACAGTCGCTTCTTTCGTCGACTCGGTGGCTTCATCGAAGGCCGAGTTCGGGCTCGCTCGCTCATCAACGGCGACAGCGTTCCCGACGTCTACAACACACCGACCTACACCAAGAACACGTCGAACCTTGCCGGTGACGTCTCCGTTGGTGTTCGCGACACCGGCACGCTCTACGGAGTCCGCGCCAGCCTGATCTACAGCCTGATCTTCGACTATCGCGCCCAAAACCACGTCATCAGCTTCGACGTCGGACGGGATTTTTGGAAAGATCGCATCACTGCCTCCATCGGCTACACGGTCGCCATCACCACCGACCAGCTCGCCAACAACGACAAGGTCTTCTGCACCCCTTCGGACCCGTTTTCAGGCTGCTTTGGCAAGCGCTCCGGTATGACCCATGAGGCCAACGCTCAGGTCGCCCTCAACCCTTGGCGCACGTTGTTCTTCCTCGTCGACTACCGACTCATCGCGATGACCTCGGACGACCGCAAGGATCTCCCAACCAAGGAAGTCCCGACGGTGATTACTCACGCGATCCTGTTCCGGAGCGAGTTTCGCTGGTAAGCCGAATCGTTATCCTTCCAGCACGTACGGTCTCGCCCCCGGTTCGGGCCACAAACTTCCCAAATCACCGGCTTTCCTGACGCCCACTCCCTATGGCATACTGATATCACCATGCGCAGCAATTCCCGTCGCGGTCTTCTGCTCCTGGCTCTGCCGTGCCTGCTCCTGGGTTGTGTAGGCCCGGGAATGCTGAGCGATGGCAGCAGCGTGGCCATGGGCAACTTCAACAACGGAGCTCTCCGCCGGGGCCGCAAGCTCCCGGATGAGGGCCCCGGTTTCGTGGTCCCGACCCTGTGGCGTGAGCGCGGTGCCAACTACGGTACCGACGAGATCATCGCAGCGATCATGCGGGCCGCGAAGCGCGTCGCCAAAGAACTGCCAGGTGGCACTCTGGGCGTCGCTGACATCGCCATGAAGGGTGGCGGCGAAAGCAAGCTGCACCGCTCGCATGAAAACGGCCACGATGCGGACCTCATCTACTACGCACTCGATGAGGAAGGCCAACCAATCGCTCCCGTATCCGCGATGCCACGTTACGGAGCCGGATTGCGCTCTCTGAACGTCCGGCCAACGCCGGGCGTGACCTTTTCGGAATTTACGCCGCGCAAGTTCGATGTTCGTCGCAACTGGGCACTGGTTCGAGCGCTCCTTGAGGATCCCGAGATCGAGATCCAGTTTCTGTTCATCCACAACCGACTCCGCAACGTCCTGCTCCAGCACGCCCGCGATCGCCGCGAAAATGAGGAGTTGATCGAGCGCGCCGAAGCGGTCCTCAAGCAGCCCGGCGACACACTGCCTCACGACGATCACCTACACCTGCGCATCTACTGCTCGCCCAGCGATCGGGCCTTGGGCTGCCGCGATGGTGGGCCGCTGCGTTGGTGGCGCAAGCGCTACAAGTACATGCCACCCCGCCAGAAGCACGACAGTCCCGAGCTGGTCTCGAGCTTGATGAGCAGCCGTACCACCCGCACCTTCCGCTAGCTATCTTCGGCCCTCTGTAGTCGCGTTCGTTCTTCACTCGCTCACCACGACGCGCAGCGCTTTTCCCCTTTTCGATTGCCAAGTTGTGCGCTTTTCTGCCCAAGCTTCATCCAATGAGCGCGGGCGGCATACACCTGCCTACAGTCGCGCTCGCAAGGAAGGCCACGATGTCATCGATGCTGCCGATCTCCCTGCGGGGAGCCAAGACCCATAATCTTCAGTCCGTCGACCTACGCCTCGAAGCAGGGTCGCTGGTCGCGCTCTGTGGGCCGAGTGGCTCGGGCAAATCATCGCTGGCGCTCGACACGCTCTATGCCGAAGGACAGCGCCGCTTCGTGGAGAGCTTCAGCCCCTACGCACGGCAGTTTTTGGAACGACTGCCCAGGCCCGATGTCGAGAGCCTGGAACCGGTGGCCGCAGCGGTGGCTGTAGATCGTCGAGCCCCAGTCAAGTCGAGCCGTTCAACGCTGGCCACCCTGACCGATGTCGAGCCGTACCTATCGGCGCTGTTTGCCGCCGAAGCTGTGCCTCGCTGTCCGAGCTGTCAACTCACCGCTCAAGTGCTATCGCCGGTGGAAGCGGCCGAGCGCATCAGTGCCGCGCACGATGGACGCAACGCACTGGTGGTCTTTTCGATGGGGAGCAGCGAAGAAGCTCGCCTTGCCCTGCCCCGCCTGCGTGAACAAGGCTTTCGGCGACTCCTCCTCGATGAAGAGCCCTTCGATGTGGACACCGATACCCTTCCGGACGCGGTCCACGTCCAGGTCGTTGTCGATCGCTTGGTACTGTCCAGCAGCGAGCGAGGTCGCCTTCTCGATGCCCTAGAGCTGAGTCACCGTCATAGTGGCTCGGCTGAGGTTCGAATCGTCGATCGTCCAAATCAAGCCAGCGATGCCACACCGCGCTCACGCTACACCTCCAGCAATCGGATTCTCGTCGGAAAGGATCTTCACTGCCCGGGCTGTGCGCGAACCTTCGAGCCACCGCATGCGCGACTGTTTTCGTACAACTCGCCGCTCGGTGCGTGTCCGGCCTGCAAGGGCTTTGGTCGCATCATCGGCATTGACTGGGACAAGGTCATCCCCGATGGACGAAAAACCATTCAGCAAGGTGCCATCCGACCCTGGAGCGGCCAAAGCTCACAGTGGGAGCGGGCGGCGCTGGTTGGGTTTGCCGAAAAACACCGCATTCCACTCGACAAGCCATGGGACAAGCTGTCCACGGCGCAGCAAGCACGAATTCTCGACGGAGAAGGAACCTGGGACGACGACAAGTATCCCGGCGTGCGTGCCTGGTTCAAGTTCCTCGAGTCGCGCACCTACAAGATGCACGTCCGGGTGCTTTTGTCGCGCTACCGATCGTACGAGTTGTGCGAGCTTTGCCACGGTGCCCGGCTCAATGCCACGGCGCTGTCGTATCGCGTGTTGCAAAAGAACCTCGCCGAATGGCACGCGGATAGTGTCAGCGCATCGCTGGCGCGAATCGAGTCGCTGACACCCCGCTCGTCGCAAGGCAAGCTGGTGATGGAGTCACTGCGATCTCGACTCGGATTCCTGAGCCAAGTTGGTTTGGGGTACCTGACGCTCGATCGCCAGGCGCGA
>CALLYL010000726.1 GCA_937859535.1 uncultured Myxococcales bacterium | reverse complement strand
GACCACAGCCTTGCCGAGCGGACCGATCGTCAGATCGTGATCGTCGATGGCAAAATTGCCCGCGATACCCGCTCGCTGCGACCAAGACCGGACCCGAGTGCTACGTCAGCGGCAATGACAGCTGAACCAGCAGCTCCGGTTTGACCCGCAGCGTCCCAAATGCGGCGCTAAATGGCTTGATGCCAAAGTCGGGCTGATGGAGCCGTACTTCACAGACCCACCGGTCCGCCTGTTTCCGTACCTGGGTGGCAATGGTGCGCCTCTGCCCATGTAGAGTAAGCTCGCCCACGATATCGTAGAAATCTGTGTTCCCAGTCACTTTGGTGGTCACAAAGCGAACCTCGGGGAACCGATCGGTATGAAGAACGTCGCGCTGGATATGGCGCTCGATTTCAGCGCGGTTGTCAGCGGACAAGGCACTTGGCTGATCGTGTCCGTCCCGTTGGGCACAGACCACACGGATGCTCCGAGCGTCAAAGGTCGCGGTAATCGCCGCAATCGTCGGTTCTCGAGGCTCAGCACTGGGTACACTGGCTGGCTGGATCGAGCAGTTTTCGACGACCAACTTCAAGTCGTGGGCCACGCTCGACAGCAGCCCTTCTTTGTACGTAAAGATGTGGCAGCTTGCTTCGGGACTGCTTACGACGCGCTGTGGGCTCATCGCGGGGCAGTCTATCAGCTAACGATGGGTTCGCAGCCCGGAGTGTTTGGCGGTGTCCACACAAAACCGACAAAAGCGACCTTTCCACACGACTCCCACCGTCGCGTAGGATGGCCAGAGCTTTGGTTTGACAGTGTGCTATCTAGCCGTCGATACTAGAGACTCAATGTATTACCAGGCCTTCTAGGCTTGCACGCTTGGTGCTGTGCCAAGCAGCCTTCATTGTTCGCCTTTTGGTCGGACCGAAGGAGCCTAGGGCAGTGGGTTTACGACGGGCGCACCCATGTCTTCCACCGATACTCCTGCGGACCAAAACAGTAGCGAGCGGCCGGTTGGCCGCGCCTCCGACTCCGGGCCTACATCCGATGCCGCCGAGGCTGTGATTGCCGCTCTCGACGATGCCGATGTGGCTCTCGATGCGAGCGACTTGGCGCTTGACTCAGATGAGGATGCCGTCACCTTGCTGCCTGACAGCGGCTCGGATGCCATCGAAATCCTCGACTCTGAGCCGCTCCGTGCTGAGGAAGATCCACTCGCCGGAACCATCGACCCGGTCGATCTCATTCAGCGACGGGCAAAAAACGAACGTCCTCGCGACCGCATCGCCGCCGTCGAGAGGCAGCTTCGAGACGAAAAAGATCCGTCACGGGCCGCCGGGCTTCAGCATGAAATTGCGGTGCTGACGGAGCGGTTTGGTGATGAGGACGGAGATGCTGCTCACGGCTACGCGGCGGCCTTGACGCTCGATGCCGCGTTGCGTCCGAACCTGTGGGCTCTCCGTCGTATCTACTATCGACGAGGAATGTGGCCGAGCCTTCTGAAGCTGCTCGACATCGAGGCGGACTCGGCTGGGAGTGCTCGCGAGCGAGCAGAGCTGCTCACCGAAAAAGGTCACATTCTGGAAGACCGGTTGGGGGATGTCGACGGCGCAGTCGGTTGCTACCGGACGGCCCATGAGCTGGATGAAGAGGCCCTGGCCCCGATTGTTGCACTCGAAAAAGTCCTGACCCGACAGTCTGGGCAGTCTGCGCTGGCGGGCACCTCGGGACGCCCGAGTGAAGAGCTTCTGGCGGTCTACCGCGCCCTGGCCAAGGCAACCAAGGATCCGGGTCGACGGGTGGCACTGCTCATCGAGCAGGCTCGCATCGAAGAAGAACCGCGAGACAAGGTGCCAGCCAAGGACGCGCCGCACCGCGACGTCACACCGGTGCTCAACTACCTGCATGATGCCTACGACGTAGGCGTCGATCAGATCCGGGTCATCGACGAAATCATCCGCATTACCGCTGCTGCTGGGCGAATCCCCGACTGTCTGACGGCCCTGGAAATTCGCGCCGAAATTCTGGAGATGCAGGCAGAAAACGCGACGCCGCAACGGAAGCAACTGCTGACCGATCAGATCGTCGGCATCCGTCGCTGGCAGGCCACTTTGGCGAAAGATCGCGTCGGAAACCTAGAGCTGGCGTGGCAGTACCTCGAAAAAGCGCAAGAAAAGTCGCCGGCGGACCCGCTGCTTGGACCTGATTTGCTGGCGGTGGCCGAGGCGCTGGGTCAGCCCGATAAGCTGATCCAACTGCTGATGGACCGTGAGCGTGAGCTACGAATTCAGCGCCCGGACAACGCTCCGCCACCGGTGGGAGTGTGGCTAAAGCAAGCGGCGGCGCTGCGTCAAGCAAACAACGATGCCGAAGCCGAGCAAGTAGAAGCGAAAATCGCCGAATCGGCTCCGTCACACCTGCTGCTGCAACTGATGCGACAGCGACGGGCGATGCACCGGCAGGATCTGCCTGGTCTGGCCAAGCTCCTGATTCAGGAAGGGGATCAGGCGGCGCAGGGCATTGCTGGACCAAACGGTTCGCTGGTTCGCGACCCGGCCTGGGCCTGTGAGGCGCTCATCGCGGCGGCAGACTGCACGCTACAAAGCGGGGATCTGACCCAGGCAGAGGCGCTGGCTCTGCGCGCCGAAACCCTGCTGCCCAAGCCACCGATGGGAGCGGCGCTGGTACATCGCCAACTGGTCGATGCGCTCCTCGAGGAAATCTATGTTCGCAGCGGCCGTGAAGGTCTGCTGGTGGGCCTCTTTGAACGGCGGATCAGCGACGGCAATCCGTCTGCGACAGAAACAACCCTGCTCCGTGAGAGCCTGATCGAGCTGTATTGCGGAGTGCTCGCGACGCCTGAGCGCGCTTTGCCCCATCAGAGCGAGCTGCAAAAGACTGCGTCCTTGGATCTGCGACTGCTTCGACGGCAGGTGCTGTTCGCACGACAGCGGGGCGACGTGGCTGGCGAAGAAGCCGCGATTCAGCAGTGGATTGTGACCGCCAGCGCGAAAGGGCAACCTCTCGTCGAGGATTTGCTGCGTCGGGCCGAGTTACTGGTCAGGCTGGGGCGCCAAAGCGACGCCAGTGCGCTGTATGAACAAGTCTTGGCCGAGCAGCCAGGTCATCCGCAGGCGCTGGAGGAGCTGGAGCGGGTTTATCTAGCGCAGGACAAAAAGGATGAGCTGTCCAAGCTGCTGCAGCGCCAGATCGGGCTTCTCAGTGGAACTGCGACGGGTGAGAGCGAGACGGACGGGTCAGCCGCTGAACGGGCGCTTTACGCAAGACTGATCGACCTCGTTGAAAACGAGCTCAATCTGCCCGACCAAGCGGTGGCCCTGTACAAAGCGTTGCTCCAGCGTGATCCGGGATATCTGCCAGCACTCTCGGCGCTATTGGCTCATCAACGGCGATCTAAAGACACGGCGAAGCAAGCGGTGACGCTCGGCCAAATTGCCGATCACGCTCCGACGAGCTTGGTTCGGGGCGAGGCGCTGCTCAAGCTGGCTGAGTTGCGCGAAGAGAGTGCGTCCCAGCGACCGCAAGACGCGGACGAACTATTCGAAACAGCGCTGCAAACACTGCCGATGCCTTCACCGCAAGCGACTGAAGCCGCAGTCGGTCGCCTTCGGGTGGTGATGCAGCAGCGCAAGTACGACAAGTTGCCCGAGGTACTCGAGGCGCTGGCGGATTCGCTGCCCAGCGATGATCCACTCACCCTCGAAACGGTTGCGCTGCTGACTGAAGAGCGGGCGGCGCAGCTCATGCTGTCCGCAACCCCGACGAGTACTGCGATGGAGCGGGCCGATGCCCAGCTCGTCAAGGTGCGCAAGGATCTTCGCCAGCTACCGTCAGTGCGAAGCGAAACGCTGGTGCAACTGGCGACGACTCGGGTTCTGCTAAATCAGCGACGAGAAGATGGCAAAGCGCAAGGCGCGGCGCTGACTGAGCTGGCAGAGCTACTACTGACCCACGACGATCCTGGTGCCAAGGTGGTTGCGGGAGAGCTCTTGGTTCGAGCAGGCCTCCTAGGCGCAATTTTCGATGATGAACCGGGTCAGCTCGGAGAAGCGACGCGAAGACTGCTGCTTGCGTATCGGACGCTCGGTGACCAGCCCCAGGTGGTAATCCCGCTCGCGGACTTGTTGTCTGACCCAACGGTCCTGGAACAGATGGCACAGCTTCCAGACGTAGTGCAGGTGCTGAGAGCCCGTCAAACGCTGTGCCCCGAAGGTGAGCGCGGCGATCGCGTGGCCTTCATCCTGCTCGAAGCCGAAGCATTTCTGATTCAAAGCTCGGCGGACGAGGTCGATGAAGCAACGGCGGCAAAACTGCGACTTGCGGCAGCGGAAGCCACGCTGCGAGCGATTTTACTCGACCCCAGCAACGTGCAAGCCCTGATGCTGCTGCGGCAGGCGACGGCCCCGAGTGATAGCGAGCTGGATCCGCTCCGTGATCAGCCGCTGTCCCCTGAGGGTGCGGCGCGACTACGAGCGTATGCGATGTATACGCTGCGGCTGGCATCGCTGCTCGCCGATGGAGATACCCGTACGGACCTGTTCACCGAGGCAGGACAGCTCCTGCTCAGAATTGGCGACCAGGATGGGGCGGCGGCGACGCTTCGGACCGCGCTCGATAGCAGGCCTTTCGACGGCAGCATCTTCAATCTCCTGCTGACGCTGATTCAACGGCGCTCCGAACAGACGAGCGACAACGGACCACTGCTGGAGCTACTGGACTTTCGACTGTCACTTGTGGCGCGTACCGAGGACGAGCGGAAGCAAGATCTGCCACTCCGAGTGTCCCTCCTGTCGCAACGAGCGGCGCTGCACCTGTTGACTGGCCAGAACATCGCGGCGGCGGGCGACCTCGAAACGCTGCTGTCGATCATGCCAGACCACACGCTGTCGCACCGTCGATTGGCAGCCCTGCGAGCGCAACATGGCGATCTCGCGGCGGCGGCGATGCACTATCAGCGACTGCTCGACCTCTCGAGCGACAAGAGCGAACAGCAGGCGATCCATCGCAGCCTGGGAGAGCTGCTATCGGACACTGCTCCCGAGCACGCCATGATCCACCTGGAGGAAACCCTGAAGCTCGGCAGCGAGCTACGCCTGGGCGGTGGCAACACCGAAACCTCCGACGAGGTGGAACAGCGCGTACTACTGCAAAAGAGGCTGCTGGGTCTGAAGCTACGACGGGGCGATCGTGACGGAGCAACGCAGACCCTCAAGAGCCTGGTTGCGGATCTACCTCTTGGAAAAGAGCTGTCCACGCTGCGTCAGCAGGTTCTCCTCGAAGTCGCCGGAATTTATGAGCGCGAGTTGGGTGATCGCACGGCAGCGCTGATGGTGCTCGACCGACTCCTGGGAGAACAGCCGCTTCAAATCGCGGCGCTCGAACGGGTGGTCCAGCTCTCCCAAGCCAGCGGTGAGACGGCGCGAGCACAGAGTGCCCTCACGAGGGCCCGCGATGAAGCGCGCAAGCAAGCGGCGACCTTCCAAGAGGTCGATACGGCGCTTTCGGTGCTACCGTTTGCGACGCTGCAGCAGGTGTTTGAGTGGCAAAAGCAGAGCGATGCCCGCAGCTTGGCCGGACAGGCGACGGCGGTGGTCACTCGCACCCTGGGTGGCAGTGCCGAGTCGCCGCCACCGCCACCGGCAAGGATGCCCGATCGCTCGGTCGGTCCGCCACTGCGGAGCACGGCATTTTCGGCAGATGCCCGGGGCATTCTGTTCGACATCTGGCAAGAGGTCTGGGAGACCGGCAGCAAACTGCTCGGACCCGATCTGGCCACCCTGTCAGCGAATCCGAAGGATCGCCTCAATGCCAAGAAGGTTCCGCCGCAGTGGACCACAGTCGACAACCTGGCGCAGCGCTTCGGACTCGGCAACTCCGACCTGAGCATTTCGTACCTGCTCATCGCTGGCAAAGACAAAGAAGCGTGCGCTGCCATCGGGCCGAACCTGGTCTGCGGCAGTGCTTACACGGACAGCCTGGCTACCTGGTCGCCGCTGAGCCTGTTCCGCTTGGTGCGAAAGCTCGCGCTGGTGCCCGATCGTCTAGGCGTAATCGATTGTCCACCGTCGGAACTGCTGTTGTTTGTGGCCGCGTGCTGTCAGCTCGTGCAAGTGCCCACACCGGCGCTCACGGGACCGGAGCGAAGCAAACTCGACGAAAAGGTCCGAGCCCTCGATCGTGCAATGACCCGCAAAGAACGCTCCGCCTTAAAGGGTCTGGCCTCGCGGATGCAAGAACTTTCGGGAGAAAACGGCAAAAACGTGGTGCTTGGATGGCAACGTGCGGTCCTGCGGGGCAGCGCGCTTTTGGCGATGGCGATTACCGGCAACCTTGCGGCGGCGCTTGTTGAAACGGGTGCCAAGCTCGAAACCGAGGACGAACAGGAAGCCAAGACCGCCCGTACCCTCCTGTGCTGGAGCGTATCGGCAGAGCTTGCGAACCTTCGTCGCGAACTCGGTTTGACGGAGAAGGAGTAGAGACGTGGCTCCGGCAGATCCAACCAGCAAGAAGCCAGCGTCAGATGATTCGCTGCTGAGCGATTTTGACTTTGGCGACGACGACTTCAACTGGGACCAGGCTGGTGACAGCCAAGCCCCAATGTTTAACGCGAACTCTGAAGACGAGCTGCCCCCTGAGTTGCGAAAGGCCGTGGTCCCCCCCGGCGTTGCTGCCCAGACAAGCACGCCCGCAGCCACGAAGCCCGCCGAGCCGACCGTTGCGAAAACGACGGAGCCGCTCGTGGACCAACCGAGCATCAAAGCCGGAGCCGCCACGGAGACCCCGGTCGTCCCCAAAGCGGCCGATCCGCTGGCCTTGCCACCACTAGAAGGGGAAATGGACGCGGCACCGCTGCCGCCGCTTCTGTCGACGGGGTTACTTGGCGACTTGGACCTCGACCTACCGGTACCGCCCTCGCAGCCCATCGCTATCGTGAGGCCCGAGGTGAAACCGCAGGTGGTGAGGCCACCTGTCGTCGAGATACCGCCACTTGGCGAGCTGTCCGATCTTAGCCTTTCGATTCCGTCGGTGTTATCGGCTATCCCGACACCTTCTCCAACGATAGCGTTGGCAGAACGGGGTGCTGCGTCTCAGGCTGTCTCTCAGCTCGGCGATGAGGACAATCGCACCAGCGACGAGGACGATGACTACGATGTGCAGATCGACTCGGCACCGTTTGCGGCTCCAGAGGCCAAGCCCTCCGCAGCCAATCGCGAATCGATCAACGACTTGGTTCCGGGTTTCGGAGTCACCAGCTCGAACGAACCGACAGCCCGCACTCATCCGCTGAGTGAACCGTCGGTGGAGCTGTCGCTGCCGCCGCCACCGACCCTGCCACCCGTCGATCTGGCGCAGCTAGCAGCCAAGGTGCCACCAGTTTCCGTCGCTGGAGATAGCCTCCGCCCCGGGGCCGAGCCACTGCCTCCAGCGCCTGCTACAAGTGTTCCGATGGCTGTCGTCGAGACGCCACCTGCGGCCACCTCGCCACGGGATCACTTCGCGGAGCTGCCTCCGATTCAGCCCAGCTCGACGCCAGTACCGCTCCGCAACCAAGGCACTCCGATTGTTCCGCGTCGACTGCCGTTGCCAAGCATTGAAAACCTACCGCCGCCGCCACCATGCGCGAGCAGCGGAGCCAGCCTGGAGACTGCCGGTCGACGAGTCGCGCTTGCCATTCTCGATGGGGAAGCGCGCAGCCATGAGGGAGATCGCAGCCGGGTGGCCAAGCTACTGCTCGCTGCTGGCTCCCATGCCGAGGCACTCCGCGAACCGGCGGAAGCCATCGAACGGTATCGCCGAGCACTGGAGCTGGTTCCAAATACAAGATCGGCGCTGCGTGCGCTGCGACGGCTCCTCCAAAGCCCAGGACCGATGGCTCAGCCCGACGAGGCGGCGACACTGATCGACAATGAGCAGAAGCTCAGCAGCCAAGCGGAGCAGCAAGGTCTACGCATCCAGCACGTCGAGCTACTGCGCGCCTCGGGCCAGCTTGGTGAAGCAAAGCAGCGCTCGCAGGAGTTTTTGGCCACCGTGCCGCGTGGCAGCCACAAAATCGGCCAAAGCATCGCGCTTTTGGCGCAAAGCGACGTTGCCTTGGCACAAGGTGGCGTAAGCGAGTTGGCGGCGACGCTCGATGGAGTCTTGGCCCTGCCCACGCTGGCGGGTCCGCTGCGGCCAGCCCTACAGGTTCACCGTGCCCGGCTCGAGGAACAAGCGGGTCGCGATCAAGCCACCGCCCAACGCTACGAATCCACGCTGGGAACGAGTGGAACGCTTTCGGCGGGACTTGGACTGCTGCGCACGGCCTCTCGCTTGCCACGGCTTCGCAAAGACGAGCCTTCGCCGATCGCCAAGGCCGCCCGAGCGGTCGCTGCGGTGCCAGCCCCGGTCGCGCTGAAGTCGGCTCTCCTCAGCCTCGCGGCACGTCTATCGACAGGAACCGATCAACAAAACGCTCTCAACGAGGCCGCCAAGCTAGGCGATGGTTCGGCCTGGGATGAGCTGGCGCTCGCTGCCGAGCAAGCGCAGGACTTTGCCGCTGCGGCCGCTGCGTATCTCAAAGCGGCTGAATCCAAGCGCGATCCGTGGCTGCGCAGTGAAGCGCTCCGCCAAGCGGGTCGAGCCTTTCTACGCGCCGGTCAGGACGAGGCCGCTCAGCAGGCGCTGGTGCAGTCGCTATCGGTGGCTGCTGCGACAGATGTGCCTCCGGACAGCGTCACGAGCCGCCTACTTGAACGGGTCTGCCGCAAGCTGGGAAGGCCCTCGGATCTGCTGCAAATGTGGCGTCAGCACGGCCAGAGCCCCGACGGTCAGGGTGCATACGCCTACTTGTACGCAGCACAGCTACAGCTCACCAGCAAACCCGGCGTGGAAGGTCGCAGCGCAGCGATTGCCGAGCTTCGGAGCGCGCTCAAGGTGCGGCCCAGTTTCCATGAGGCGGCGCAACGTCTGGCGGAGTTGCTGATTGCCAATCAGGAGCCAGCAGAGGCCGCGCAGGTGCTGCTACGAGCCACGCAGCAGGCCGCCCAATCCCCGATTGCCGAGTTATGTCGACGAGTGCTTCGGGAAGAAGCATCTGCCCAGCTCGCCCGCGTGGGTCTGCATGCCGACGCCGCCAAGGTTTTGCTCAGCGATGCGGTGCTGCCATCGTCCGTGTCGGACATCGCGCCCACGCTATCGGTGGCCCGAAACTGGCAGCTTGCGCTCTTGGCGACTCGCCTGCGCGGAATGGCCGATCCGGCACTGCTTCAGCAGCTTGCCGAGGTACTACACGCATCGGCCGGCGTCGCAACCAAGCGCGATTCGGCAGCGCTGTGGTTTGCCCGAGGCAGCCTGCTCGCGTCGATTCAACCGGCCCCCGTACCCGAAGGCGGTCCAGTCGAGGAAAGCTACCGACAGGCGTTGCTCGCCGAGCCCGGTCATATCCCTGCCCTACTCCGGCTCCAGCTACGGGCCCTGGCCACCGATCGCACGGCGCTGCAACACAGTCCGCTGAGTCGCTTTGTGACGTCCGGATTACAAACGCAGTTCGCTATCAAAAAGGGCAGCCCATCCCAGCCGTGGTGGGGCATCAAGCTGGCCGTTACTGAAGAAAGTGACGCCAATGAGCCCGCCGCCGCGCTCAAGACCTATCGCGAACTCCGCCCGATCGCCGACGTCGTGCCCGGTCTGATGGGGCTCGACGACTGGATTTACACTACGGCTTGGCGTGCCGGTCAAGGACTCGACCTAATCGAGCGTGAACTTTCACAAGATCCCGATTCCGATACGCGCTACGCACTGCTGCTGCTTGCTGGAGAGCAGCTTGAAGCCCAGGGGAAGGCCCGCGCTGCCACGGAGCGCTACCAGCAAGCGTTGGAGCTGCGCCCCGGGCATCCGGTGGCCAAGGCGAAGCTCGTGCAAGCGTACCTGGCCGCTGGAATGCTCGATGAGCTAGAGCGCCACACGGTCAGCGAGCTAAAAGACGCACCGGAAATTTCCACTCGCGTCCAGGCCTACGAACGTCAAGCGCTGTTGGCGAACCTGCGAATCAGCGATCCGGCCGAGCGCAGCGAAGCGATTGTGACGGCATATCGGAACGTGCTGACCGTTGATGCCAACAATCACTTGGCGATGCGCATCCTCGAACGTCACTTCATTGCGCGAGGCCAGTGGGGCGAGCTGATCCATCTGTACGAGCAGATGGGCCTGACCGCAACTGACACGCCGTTTGCGGTTCACATCAGCTCGGACCGTGCGCGACTGCGGCAACGACTGCTGTGGCAAGAAGGGGGCGACCCGGCGGCCACGCACAATCAGATGGAAAACGACTTCCGGTTGGCGCTGTATCGCGACCGGACCTGCCGACCGGCGCTGCGCTTCCTGCATGAAGGTGCGGTGCTGCGCGACGATCAAGTGCAGCTTGCCGAGCTTTCCCAGCAGGTGGGTGAACTGTCGATTGGCAGTGGTCCCGCCGAGCAAAGCCTCAAACTGAGCGCGGCCATCTTCCTCACGCGGGCGGCCGAGGCTGCTGCGCAGAGCGGTGGCGATGTGGATCAGGTGATTTCGCTGTACCAGGCGGCGCTCCATCGTGCACCGGATCAGATTCCGACGCTGCGTGGCTTGCTGCACTACTCGCTACTCCATCAGCGGTATCAAGTGGCGCTGTCAGCCGCCGAGCAGCTCGCCGACCAGCTCTACGACACCGAAGAGCGATATCTGCATTACATGCTCGCTGGCGTGCTGGCGCAAAACATGGTTCCCGACGTGGTGCGCTGTCGCAAAGCGCTGCGCAGTGGACTCAATCTGCTGCCGGACCGCGAGGAAGCGTTCGCCCGACTGCGCGGATCGTATGCCACGACCAGTACCAGCAATACCGATGACGCCCGCGCACTGGCGGAGCTGCTCAAGGAGCGACTACGGCGCAGCGACCTGACCGTCGACCATACCGTCGGAATGCGCGTCGAACTCGGGCAACTGTACGCCGGACCGCTTCAGAAGCGCGCCCAAGCCAAGCACGAGCTCGGCGAGGCACTTCGGCAAAAGCCCGATCAGCAAGCAGCGCTGTACACGCTGGGCAAGCTGCATGCAGACGATGGTGAATGGCAGCATGCGATCGAGCCGCTCCGTCGCTATTCTCGGCTTGAGACGCGACCGGCGCAACTGTTGGCGTTGCACCTACTCCTGGGCGAAATCTGGAGCGAGCAGCTTCATGATCCGCAGCAAGCGATCGCCGAGTACACCAAGGCGATTCAGATTCAGCCGACCAATCAAACGGCGCTGACCAAGCTGGCCGATTTGTTTTTGGCGCAGAACCGGACCGGCGAGACGCTGCCGCTGCTCAAACGCCTGGTCAAGTACACCGAGGACAAGCAGCGCAAGATTGGCTATTACCATCGAATCGCGGCGCTGTCGGAACTACAGGGCGACTCACGCGGTGCGCTCGAAGCGCTGCGGCAGGCTGTCGAGGTCGATCCGGTCGATCTGCCCGCGATTCGCGAGCTGGCACGGTTTTACGATCGAACCTCGGATGTGCAGTCGCTGCGCTTCCATCTCGATGCGGCGGCGGGTCGCTTTAGGCCACAGCTTGCCGGCAAACCGCGAGACGTTGCCATCTATCAAGCACTGCTGCAAATCCTGGCACTTCGTCGCAGTGAGCAAACCCATCTGGCTGCAGGCGCGATCACTGCTCTCGGCGGTGTGGTGCCCAAAGACATTCAGACGCTACTCGACAAGACACTTCCGCGCAAAGAGCCGACCAAAAACGGTCTGCGCGACCCGTCGATCGATGATGTGCTCTACCCACAGGTGGTGTCGTCGAGCATCCGCATGCTGTTCCGGTTGCTCGCGGAGCCGCTCGGGAAACTGTACATCAGCGATGGTCGCAAACTGCAAGCACTCGGCGTCGACCGCAAGGAAAAGCTGCCTCGCTCGGGACACCCGGTTCGCGATCTGGCAAACAAGCTAGCCGCAGAACTGGCGCTGCCGGAATTTGACATCTATCTGACGGCAGCCCAGGGCAAAAACGAGGCTGGTCAGACGGTGCCGCACTACACCATCGAGCCGCTTGAGCCCCCAGCGCTCATCATATCGAGCAGCCTGCTGGACGGCGCTTCGGAGCCGGAACGAAGGTTCCTCCTCGGCGGATTGCTCAAGATCCTGCACAGTCAGTTGCACCTGCCAATGCGGATGTCGTCGGAAGACCTGGCCGTGCTATTTGGCGGCCTGGTCCGTCAACAGGTCAAAGACTACGTCCCGGTCGGATTCGCCGAAAAGCGCATCGAAGCCGAGGCGCAGAGGCAACGCCGTGCCATCCCAAGCAAGCTCAATGCCCAGATGGTGACTCTGGCGATGGAATTCTACGCCGCAGTCCCCAACTACGACGGCATAGCGTCGGCGCTGACGATGAGCAGCCACTGCTTCGGTCTGCTGTGGTGTGGCAGCGTCCCTGCGGCTGTGGCGGCACTACGTCGCAAGGGTCCGTCGGGCGAAAAGCAAATCGACGACCTCCTCCGCTTCGCGTTAAGTCGCGAAGCAGACGAAATCATGCGGCTCCTACACGGCACCTAGCGACGGAAGCTTGCCATCGCGTCAGACCTGCTATAAACGGCGGTTGTGACGACGCAATCTCGCCTCTGTTCTCTCGAATCACTCTCCATTTCCAGCACTGCACTGGTTGGCAATCGCTACGGCGATCCGTCCAACCGCGCCCTGCCGGTCATCCTTCCGCCGAGCTATCATCGCGAGCCAAATCGTCGCTATCCGGTGATCTATGTCCTGGCGTCGTTCACCGGCGCTGGCTACCAGCTCCTCAATCGCTCGCCGCTCACCGAGTCGCTCGACGAGCGCATCGCACGCCTCCTCGCTACTGACCCGAGCATCCCCGAGTTCATCACCGTGCTGCCGGACTGCTTTACCGCATTGGGAGGCAGCCAGTACGTCAACTCTCCGGTGCTCGGACGCTATGCCGATCACCTGGTTCATGAAGTGGTGCCACTTGTTGACCACAGCCTCAGAACGCTAAACAGCGCCAATCACCGGGCGATCGTCGGTCGCTCATCTGGTGGAATCGGCGCGCTGTGGCTCAGCATGAACCATCCCGAGGTCTTTTCCGCCGTCGGTAGTCACGCTGGAGACGGCTTCTTCCGCATGACCACGCCGCCCGAGCTGCTCAAATTCAGCCGCCGCGTCCGCCGGTACGGTGGTCCCGAAGGCGCGCTCAAGACCTGGCTTGAGGCCGGTCGCGGCCCACGACCTTCTGACCTATTTGACGTCATGACGATCTTCGCCAGCGCCGCAGCCTACAGCCCCGATCCCAGCACGCCGCTCGGCTTCGCCCTTCCCGTAAATTGGCACGATGGCTCCATCGACGACGACGTTTTCGCTCGCTGGCTACGCTTCGACCCGGTCGAGATCTGCGGCGACGCACCGTATCGGGATGCCCTCGCCAGTCAGAAGCTAATCTTCATTGATGCGGGTACCCGAGACGAGTATTACCTCGATCTGGCGGCCCGCAAGCTGGTCGCGAAGCTCCGATCGCTGGCAATCCCCGTCGTACATGAAGAGTTTGACGACGGGCACATGAACACCAACTATCGCTTCGACCGCAGTCTGCCCGCGTTGGCTCGCGCCATCGGTTAGCGATTTCCGTCGCTAACAAGCAAATGAAAATGAGTCATTTCAAATGCCTCATTTTATATGAGTCATCGGAAATGCCTCATATTCACTGCCTATTTGCCCAGCGGCGGAGTATGACCTAGAACACATCGACTCCCAGCACGATCGAGGCGGAATACGTCACGTCATCTGATGGTGTAGATCCCGTCGCTGTAGAGGTCAACCGAGCACCTTCCTGAAGCAGCGGTAGCAGATCCAAGTTGCTCACGAGTCGTGGCGAGATCTGTCCAGCCGGTCCTTCCTTGGCAGGAATGTCAGCGACCTTGACCTTCTGCAGGACACTTCCCGCCCGAGTCGGCTCCACGAAGAACTCAGCGGTGTTCAGGTAATCAAAGGTGTCGATGTCTCCCACTGGGCGGGCGGTCCCAGTGATCACCATCGTAAAGTCTTTGATAAACGCCTGCCGAGGAGGATTCGCATTGCGGATCTTGGCCTCGTCGTTCAGGTTCACCGCGAAAACAAACGGCGTTGGCAGCAGCGTAGAGATGGTACCGCCGACCTGCCCGACCTGCCGCTGCTCGGTGACATCAATCGTCACGTTGAACGAGTCGGCCTGGCAACCAGCAACAGAAAGTCCAAGCAAAAGAGTCACAGCCGACAGCCGTGACCAGGTCCAAGTAGAGGCGATCTGTGTTCGCATGGGCAGCATTTTAAACACAAAACCTAGGCTCGCTCCCCTCCTCTGCCACGAGCTTGACGCGGAAAAACTCCGTTCAAACTTCTTAAGTGGTCACGGCACTTTCGCGCGTCCCGTCCGGTCTGGTACATTGCTCGGGCGGCCAAGCCACGTCGCCGCGATGAGAGACGGCATGCTAAAGAGCACCTTCGACTCGGTCTCGCGGGAGGTTCCACCGGACCTTCTGCTCAAGTGGAACGAGATTCTTTCCCGTCTGACCAACTTGTCTCAGCTCGCCAAGGAAGCCAGGCATCACTGGATCGATCCGAAGGTTTCCGAAGCCATCGACTCGCTCCCCAACCGCATCAACTCGCAGGGCTTCGACCCCTGGGGTTTTTCGCCGCAGGACGCGAAGTTCTATTACTCACTGGCGCGCCACGTCTACGACTACTTCCGACCCGATATCTTCGGCATAGAAAACGTCCCCGCAGGACGGGTGCTGATCGTGCCGAACCACTCCGGGCAACTGCCGTTCGACGGGATGGTTGTCGCGCAAGCCACGCTCCTTCAGGCCAATCCGCCCCGTCTGGTGCGAGCGATGGCAGAGCGCTGGGTGTCAACGCTGCCGTTCATCAACGAGATGTTCGCACGCTCGGGTGTGGTGCTGGGTGATCCGATAAACTGCCGCAACCTACTCGAAGACGATCAAGCGATCTTGGTGTTTCCCGAGGGCGCACGCGGCTCCGGCAAGATCTACCAGCAACGCTATAAGCTGGCTCCGTTTGGTCGTGGCTTTATGCGGCTCGCGCTACAGACCAAAACCCCGGTCGTTCCCGTCGCTGTCATTGGGGCCGAGGAATCAATCATCAGCATCCACGACTGGAAGGGGCTCGCCAAGTTGCTGCGAGCGCCCTATGTGCCGATCAGCCCGCTTCTGCCGCTCCTCGGGCCGCTGGCGTATTTTCCGATGCCGACGAAGTTCCGTATCTACTTCGGCGAACCGATGCACTTCGATGGGCCGTTCGATGATGAAGACAGCGTCATCCAGCGCAAGGTCGACCAGGTTCAAGATCGCGTCCAACAGCTCGTCGATGAAGGACTGGCCCAGCGGCGGTCGGTCTTCTTTTAGGGGTCTTTCGTGGCAAACATCCTCATTACCGGAATCGCGGGTGGTTTGGCGCAGATCGTCGCGGAAAAGCTCTTGGCCGACGGCAACTCAGTGGTGGGTGTCGACTATCGAGAGGTCCGCACGCCGCTCGCTCCGTCGCTGCAAAAGCTTCAGGTCCATCGAGCGCACTACAACAAGACCATCATCGAGGACATCTTCCGCCATCAGTCGTTCGACGCGGTGCTACACCTCGGGCGAGCGTTCAGCCTCAAGGACTCCGTCGGAAAGCGTTTCGACCTAAACGTCGTCGGCTCTCAGAAGATCATGAACCTGGCGGTGCAACACAAGGTGCGCAGCCTGGTTGTGCTGTCGACGTTTCACATCTACGGTGCGCATCCGTCGAATCACATCCCGATTGCCGAGGACGAGCCGCTGCGCGCCGGCGTGCAGTTTCCGCAGCTCGCCGATGCCATCCAGATGGACAACATGTCGTCGACCTGGGTCTATCGCCATCCTCAAGTGCAGACCTGCGTGCTGCGGGCGACGAACATCATCGGGCCACGGCTACACAACACGCTGACACAGTTTCTGCGACTCCGTCACGTGCCATACCTGCTCGGCTTTAACCCGATGATGCAGTTTCTCAACGAGGAAGATTTGGCCGAGGCGATCGTCTCCGCGTGGAAAAACAATGTGGTCGGTGTCTACAACGTTTGTAGCGACGAAACCGTGCCGTGGCGAACCGCCATCTCACTGACTCGAGCAAAGACCTTTCCGATCCCAGTTCCCGTCGCCGACATGTTCCTCCGAGTCACCGGGAACTTCCCCGGCTACCTCATCGACTTCTTCCGCTATCCCTGCGTCATCACCGACCGCTCGTTCCGCCAAAAAGCCCGCTGGGCCCCACGCCACGGCCTCGAAGAAACGCTATGGTCTGCCGTCGCCGAAGCCCGTATGAACCAAGCATAGTTTGGGCAAAAAAAATCCCTCCGCACGAGCCCTTTTGGGGACTCAAGGGAGGGATGTAGCCAGCGACGAGGGCGGTTATCGCGCCCCTTCGCTGCTAGTGCTGATGGCCGGCGTGTCCGCCTTCTTCAGCCTTCTCTTTGGCCTTCTCGGCGATCATGGCCTCGGTGGTCAACATCAGGCTGGCAACCGACGCGGCGTTCTGCAGAGCGGTGCGCACGACCTTGGTCGGGTCGATCACACCAGCGTCCAGCAGATCCTCGTACTTGTCCGTCGAGGCGTTGTAGCCAAACGAACCTTTGCCCTCGCGGACCTTGTTCACCACGATGCTGCCTTCGACGCCGCCGTTCTGGGCGATCCAGCGCATCGGCTCCTCGATGGCACGACGAATGATCGCCACACCGTACATCTGCTCCTCGTTGAGCTTCAGGCCATCGAGCACGGCCTGGGCGCGCAGCAGAGCCACACCACCGCCGGGAACGATGCCCTCTTCGACGGCGGCACGGGTCGCGTGGAGGGCGTCCTCGACGCGGGCCTTCTTCTCCTTCATCTCGGTTTCGGTGGCTGCACCGACCTTGATGACGGCAACGCCACCGACGAGCTTGGCCAGACGCTCCTGGAGCTTCTCGCGATCGTAATCGCTCGACGACTCCTCGATCTGGGCGCGGATCTGCTTGACGCGGGCATCAATGTCCGCCTTCTTGCCAGCGCCGTCGACGACGGTGCTGTTGTCTTTGTCGATGGTGACGCGCTTGGCACGACCGAGATCCTTGATCGACAGGTTCTCGAGCTTCAGGCCAAGATCCTCGGTGATGGCCTGACCACCGGTAAGGATCGCGATGTCCTTGAGCATTTCCTTGCGACGGTCGCCGAAGCCGGGGGCCTTGACCGCACAGGCATTGAGGGTGCCGCGCAGCTTGTTGACCACCAGCGTAGCCAGCGCCTCACCGTCGACGTCCTCGGCGATGATGAGCAGCGGCTTGCCCGAGCGAGCAATCTGCTCCAGCGTCGGGATCAGATCCTTCATGTTCGAGATTTTCTTCTCGGAGATGAGGATGTATGGATCTTCGAGAACGGCTTCCATCCGCTCGCTGTCAGTGACAAAGTACGGCGAGATGTAGCCACGGTCGAACTGCATGCCTTCGACGACCGTGAGCGTCGTCTCCATGCTCTTGGCCTCTTCGACGGTGATCACGCCTTCCTTGCCGACCTTCTCCATCGCGTCGGCAATCAGGTTGCCGATGACGGTGTCGCCGTTGGCGCTGATCGTTCCAACCTGGGCGATTTCCTTGTGACCCTTGGTCGGCTTCGACTGGGTGCGCAGGTTCTCGACCAACTTGCCCACCGCCGACTCGACGCCCCGCTTGATCTCCATCGGGTTGTGACCCGCCGAGACCATCTTGACGCCCTCGCGGAAGATCGCCTGAGCGAGCACCGTGGCGGTGGTGGTGCCGTCGCCAGCGATGTCAGAGGTCTTGCTGGCGACCTCCTTCACCATCTGCGCGCCCATGTTCGCGAACTTGTCCTCAAGCTCGACTTCCTTGGCCACGGTGACGCCGTCCTTGGTCACCGTTGGCGAGCCCCAGGACTTTTCGATCACGACGTTGCGGCCACGCGGCCCGAGCGTCACTTTCACAGCGTCAGCCAGCGCGTTCACGCCGGTGAGCATGCGGGAGCGGGCGCTCTCATCAAACAGAATCTCTTTGGCTGCCATGTTCTTTTCTCCTAAACCTTGAAAGCGTCAAAGCCTTCGAATCGACGAGTTACTCCAGCACGGCGAGGATCTCGTCCTCGCGGAGGATCAGGTGCTCAACGCCGTCGAGCTTCACCTCGCTGCCGGCGTACTTGCCGAACAGCACCTTGTTGCCCACCTTCACGTCGGGGGCCACCGTCTTGCCGTTGTCGAGCGTCTTACCGGGACCAACAGCCACCACCTCACCCTGAATCGGCTTCTCTTTGGCCGAGTCCGGGATGATGATGCCGCCCTTGGTCACGTCCTCCTCGGGGAGGCGCTTGACAATGACGCGGTCGTGCAGGGGTCGGATCTTGTTTCCTGTCATCGGTTCGTTCTCCTTGTCGCGTGCGTCTTTGGTTGTATGTGTGTCGAACTAGGATTGATTCCCCGAGGGATGTAAACGGTGTGCCGCTTCGAATTCCACCGGGGGAGTTGAGTTACAAACAGCTCGTTAGCACTCACCACAGGAGAGTGCTAGCAGCCGGTAGTTTAGGTACGGACTTTCTTGGCGCAAGGGGCATTTTTTTGGGGTGTTTGGCTGAGCCAAGACCGGTTCGGACGACATTTGTGACGGTTGCGTCGGAAAAACAGCCAGCGTAAAGTGCGGCTGTGCTGTCGCCGCAAGAGCTACTGACCCGAGTAAGTGCCTATCAACCGTCGGCGGATCTAGAGCTCATCAAGCGAGCCTACGCCTTCGCCGAAAATGCTCACCAGGGCCAGTTACGCAAGTCTGGTGATCCGTATCTGATCCACCCACTCACCGTCGCCCAGATCATCGCGGAGCTGCGCCTTGATGTCGGCTGCATCTGCGCCGGACTGCTGCATGATTGCGTCGAGGATACGAGTGCAACTGTCGACGATATCAGCAAGCTGTTCGGCCCGGACGTGGCGCTGCTCGTCGAGGGTGTCACCAAGCTCGGCAAGGTCCGCTGGCAGACCCGCGAGGAGCATCAGGCCGAGAACTTCCGCAAGATGCTGCTGGCGATGGCTCGCGACATTCGCGTCATCCTGATCAAGCTCTGCGACCGTCTCGACAACATGCGCACCCTCGGGGCGATGGCACCGGAGAAGCAGGAACGGATCGCCCGCGAGACGATGGAAATCTACGCGCCGCTCGCTCATCGGCTCGGTATCCAGTGGATCAAGGCCGAGCTCGAAGACCTGTCGTTTAAGTACCTGTATCCGAAGGAATGTAACGAGCTGTCGGAGAAGCTTCAGACCTACTTTGCGAACCGGCAGCAGTACATCGACGAGGTGGCCCAGGTTCTCCGCGATGAGCTGCGCCAAAACGAGATTCCGGCCACGGTCTCGGGACGACCGAAGCACCTGTGGTCTATCTATCAAAAGACCGTCAAGACCGGGCGCGACCTCGACCAGCTGTTCGACATCATTGCCTTCCGTGCCGTCGTTGCGAACGTGCGTGACTGCTACGCGGCGCTCGGCGTGGTCCATACCAAATGGACGCCGATTCCCGGTCGATTTAAGGACTTCATCGCACTGCCCAAGCCGAACATGTACCAGTCGCTGCACACCTCGCTGATTGGTCCCAAGGCCGAGCGCATCGAGGTCCAGATTCGCACCGAAGACATGCACCTAGTCGCCGAGGACGGTATCGCGGCGCACTGGAAGTACAAAGAGGGCAAGCCCGGCGGCAGTGATCCCGAGGACAAAAAGTTCGCCTGGCTCAAGCAGCTCATGGAGTGGCAAAAGACGCTCGCGGACCCGACGGAGTTTATTGAGACGGTCAAGGTCGACCTGTTCGCCGACGAAGTGTTCGTGTTTACGCCGAAAGGCGACGTCAAAGGCCTACCGGTGGGAGCAACGCCGGTGGATCTGGCCTACTTGGTCCATACCGACGTCGGAAATCACTGCTCGGGGGCGCGGGTGAACGGCCAGTTGGTCCCACTGCGCTACAAGCTGCGCAACGGCGACACCGTCGAAATCGTCACCAGCCCGAACCAAAAGCCGACCAAAGACTGGATCAAGTTCGTCAAGACCTCGTCGGCGAAGGCGAAAATTCGCCACTTCATGCGCACCGAGCAGCGCGAGCGGGCGAAGGCGCTGGGGCGTGATCTCCTCGATCGCGAGCTGCGCCAGCACGATATGACGTATGCCAAAAGCGAGCGGTCGGGTGACCTTGTACACGCCGTAAATGAGCTTCGTCAGCAGAGCGTGGACGAGATGCTGATGAACATCGGCTACGGTCGCCTGTTGCCGGCTGATGTCGTCGAGCAGCTCCTACCGGAAGGCCAACGCACGGTGCGCTCCGGCAGCGAACCAACGACGCGCCTACCCAGCTTGGCGAAACGCTCACCAGGATTGAAACCGCCGGGCATTCGAGTCGCCGGGGAAGACGACGTACTGGTGCGCTTTGGCAAGTGCTGTTCGCCTGTCGCTGGCGACCCGGTGATCGGGGTGATCACGAGGGGCCGGGGCGTCACCGTTCATGCCAAGACCTGCTCGACCGCGATGGAACAGCCCGAGGAGCGCCGGATTGACATCGAGTGGGATTCCGAACACAAAGCGGCACGACCAGCGACGGTGCAGGTCGTCTGTGCGGACAAGCCGGGCATCCTGGCGCTGCTATCGCAGACCTTCCACGATCACGGGCTGAACATCTCGCAGGCCAACTGTCGCACCCTAGACGACGACCGGGCAGTCAACACCTTCAAGGTCACCGTCGTGGACGTCGATCAACTGCAGAAGATCATTCGCGCTCTTCAGAAGTTACAAGGCGTATTCGCGGTCCAGCGCATGTAGCAGCCGTCGTCGCTCCGGCTTCGGTGTAACATGTCGGGATGGTAGACGCTGCGCCGCAAGCTAACCGGTTGGTTGCGCTAGGCCCGCTACGACTTACCAACAACATCGTTGCCGTTGGAGAAGCCGACGTTGCCCTCCGCTACCAACCCTAGGTCGGTGCCGATTCGATGAGCACAACGGCCATACCGAGGCAGGAGCGCATGGGGGTCTTTTTCCTCGGCGCGGTGCAGTTCGTCAACATCCTCGACTTTATGATGATTTAGTCGCCGGGCCGCCCTAGCGCCCGTCGCTGTAACACGTCTTTCGCCAAAGCGTGTGCCTTTTCTGTGCCGCTTCGCGGGGACGCCCTACCCACTATCTGCGACGGCCACAGATGCTTGACCATAGCCAGTACCAGGTAGCATCATTTGAGCCATTTTAGGATGTGATTCTGCATATGTTCTGAGAGCTGCTGATCGATGAACTCTTCAAGATACTCGGGATTTGGCTCTCGTCGATTGGCTTCGCGGTGCCACTTAATGCTCTCATATTTTTTTGGATCTTGAAACGTAGCCAAACCAATACCATGACGGTCGACTTCGTCCAAGCAATGGGCAAATTCACTGCGCTCCAGCAAAGTCTCATTTTCGATGTGAAATAGAACGTAAGAACGATGAGCAAACCTAGAGTGAGCAACTGCTTCCAAAAC
>CALLYL010000725.1 GCA_937859535.1 uncultured Myxococcales bacterium | reverse complement strand
AGTCGGTCAGCCGTGCATGCCCTGCCGCATCAAACAAAATGTTGGTCGGCTTAATGTCGCGGTGGAAAACCTTCTTGTCGTGGGCGTAGCTAAGAGCTGCCCCGAGACGCTGGAGCGTCCGCATCAACTGCATCCGGGTCAGCTTGCCGCCCTGGACCCACTGACGGAGGTTGCCTCCCGCTTGCAGTTCTAGGACGACGTAATGGGTGCCGTTTTCCTCTCGCGGCTTGTTGAGCACACCAACGACGGTAGGATGAGACAAGCCACCCATCTGCTGCGCGCTCCGCCAGAAACGCTCAACGAGCTGCGGATTGTCTGCCGCCGCACCATGCAGGATCTTGAGAGCGACCTGCTCATCCTTGATGCGATCATAGGCGTTCCACATCGTCGCCACTGCGCCCTGACCAATCTCGCTGGTCAGGAAGTAGCGATTGGCCAGAACCAGACCGATTCCAACTTGGAGCGTGGCCGATGCTGGGGCACGAAATCCATCGGGAACTTCGCTGGTGCTGGGCTTGACTTCAGCCGGCGACTGCGCAACTTGCATCGAAGCAACCAGACTGGCCGGGACTTCTGACCGGAGAGTTGGTGGTGCCGGAGGATACGGAGGCGGCGAGCTCGCAGCAACCACGGGTGGCGAACTTGGCGTCACCACGGGCGATGAAACGGGAGACGAAACCAGCTCCGCAGGCAGTGGCGCGATCGACTCTGTCGAGCTGTTGGAATAGGCGTCCGGTTGGCTCTCTCGACGCTTCTGGGCCCAGTCCTTCAACCGATCGCGCAGCAGGTTGCGCTCGACATGAGCGAGCAGCAAATCGGTCTTTTCTGCTCGCGACAGCGGACTATTGAACAGTCGCGCAACGTGCGGAATGTACGTACTACAAAATAGATCCAGCTCGGCCGATAGCAGGATCTGGACGTCGATCTGCTGCCGCAACTCTTGGGTTGCCGAGCGCGGAGCCGAACTCTGAAGCTGCGTGGGCCGATCATCGAGGTTGGCGTCCTCGCTGACCAACGCGTGCTGGAACTTTTGCGCAACTCGGTCCTCGGAGCCTGACGCTCCCGTCTGCTGCGCGTTCCCCGAAATCATCCCGGGCAGCATCCCCGCCGAGGCACTCATGCTGGGATAGGTCGGCGTGCGGTGACTGGGAACCGGTGGAGTCATCGCCGGGTTATAGAGCGGCGTTTTGTTGCTCGCGGCATCCCCCGTTTCTGCGGGAACCGGCGCAACGGCCGGCATGCTTCCGGTCACCATCGGGTACTTGGGAGTACTCGTGCTCGCTGGCGGGCTTGGCACAACCGCACCAGCATAGGTCGGGGTCCGCTCACTCGGCGGAGGACTCGACGGAGTCCCACCTACATAGGTTGGCGTACGCTGGCTCGCCGGCACCGCACTGGCAGGGGAGCTTGTCCCAAGTGAAGCAGCATAAGTCGGCGTCTGGGTACTTCCCGGAGTAGCACCCAGCCCATAGGTCGGCGTCTTGTGGCTGTGGGGGGCCGGACCAGCCACAGAAGCCTGTGCCGGCTCAGGTAACGACGGCGCAGCGACCGCCCCGTAGGCTGGCGTCTGGGTGCTCGCGACGGGCGGCGCCGCCGCGATCGGCAGGGGTGCCTGGACCGCATCCTCTGATTCGCTCCTCGATGAATCGAGCAGCGGTTGGTCGTGATCAAATTGTGGTCGCTGCGGCTGCTGCTTCGGCGGTGGCGGCTCACTAAGCACCAGGAATCCCGAGTCTTCGTCGGGATTGACGACAATCGCATCCGCGTCATCGTCCACATCGGCATCCGAGCTATCGATCCTCTGATCGCTCGACGGTGTCCCCTTGATGATGGCAATCAGCACCGTGGGCCGCTGACCGACGGGGGCCGGAAAGGCCAGCGGTCCGCCTCGTCCGAATACCCGTTCGTAGATCATCGATCGATACGGGAGGTCTTCCTCACACAGGCCGGTCAGCGTCAGGCTGGTGAGCATCTCCTCGGAGATCGTCTGACCACGGCACAGGCGCTGAAAGGCGTCGAGCAGATCCTGATCGCTGCTAAACGTTCGAAACAGGGTGGCAAAGTGCTCAATCTGTGGAGCGCGCTCGATCAAGTCGTCGACAGCCCGATCGACATCCGCAGTCTCAATCGCGGCACCCCTAATTTGGGTGTCTTCCCACAGCGACGACAAGACTTGCTGACAGAGGAACGGCAGTCCTCCGCTGTGATGAGTCAGACGACTTCCGACGTCAGCACTCACCGGAACACCGCTGCTCGACAGATGCCAGCTCAGCGCATCGACCTGCTCGGCATTGAAGGGCCGCAGCAGGATCTCGGTGCCAATTCCAAACGGTGCTTGCAGGTGAATGGGGATCAAACGACGCCCCGACACCGCTCCCGCCAGGAACACTTGCAGACGCGAAAATTCTTCGTTTTCGTTGCGGATGTTGTAAAGAAGCCGAAGCTTTCCAAACACCGCATCGCTTAACTCGGGCCGATCCAAGACCTCGCAGTTATCGAGGAAGATCACCAAGCGCTGCGGAAACGTTCCCATCCACGCCAGGATCGAGTCCTCGGGATTATCAGGAAGAATTTCGCGCTGATCGAAGTCGCCTTCC
>CALLYL010000724.1 GCA_937859535.1 uncultured Myxococcales bacterium | reverse complement strand
GGCTGTACTTGTACACGTTGCCGAGCGGTCCGCCCACGATCAGCTCGCCCGTTGGTGCTGTCCAGCCGTCGTATAGTGCGGTGAGTGCCGCAGGAGGAGAAACCACCGCCGAGATCTTGCGACCATCGCTGCTAAACGACGTGCCATCGCCAAACAGCAGATACTCTGTGGTTCCTGTTCCGGTAGCCACCGCGAACTCGGCACTGCCCTTTGCATAGATAGAACGAAGGGGTCCTACCAGCTGGGTACTTCCTGCTGCGGTGGGGCTGGCAGGATCGGCAGTGTAGCGCAGGATGTTGCCATCGCTCGTCGCTAGATAGACCTCCCCTTCCTTGACTCCCCACGCCGCTTTGTAGGTCGGAATGTATCCCTTCAAGCTGCCTGGATTCAGGATGTCTGGTGTAAGTACCTTGGTCAGATCGGTGCCCACAAACCGCAGCACCGTCTTAATGTTTCCGCTCCCCGCCCAGACATCGAGCGGAGAGTTCCCCCACACTGCGGTGATCCCTGTACTACAGGTATTGCTGGTCTTCCACCCCGCGCCGTCGCGACGGAACACACCGCAGTCTCCGCCCGTCGTTCCGCCCACTGCCCAGACATCGTTCTGGCCAGAGGTCCAGACATCGGCAAGCGGAGCCGTACTCGGCCCAGTGACCGTGTTCCACGAAGTACCGCTGAAGTTTCGGACGGTACCAGTCGATCCCACGGCCCACACGTTATCTGCTGCGCTGCCATGCACGCGATACAGATTGTTCGTGGTACCGCTTGCCATCGGCGTCCAGCCGTTGCCGGCATTGCGGATGATGGTGCCACCGTCTCCTACGGCAAACAGGTTGTTCGCAGCGGTGCCCCACACCGACTTGATGTTCGCGACAGTTCCACTCGGCTCGCTCACAAACGCCGTGCCATTCCAGCGGATGACGAGTCCGGCATCACCGACCACCACCGCGCTGCCAGCAGCCGGAGCATAGACTCCGTGTAGATGCTTGGTGGTGTTGGCATTGATGAGCGACCAAGTCTGGCCGTTGTAATGCATCGCGGTTCCGAAGTCGCCGACCGCCCAGATATCGCTCGCGCTGCTGCCCCACATTCCCGACAGCGCGTTGCCCTGCGGAAGCGGGTTATACCAACACCAGCTCGACTGACACAGGCGCGGCTGGAACTTTACGTCCGCCCTGACTCGCTTCGCCATGTTGATCGAGCAGTCGTTGTAGCCATCGCAGATTCCGCCCGAGCTGACGTAGGCCTGCGCGCCGTAGGACTTGCCGGTGGCGTTGAACTTGAGGACCGTAGTGGCGCCCTGGTTGTAGTCGTAGCAGTTGGTTCCGCAGGACGTTCCTTGCGGAGTCACCGTCACGTTTCCTTCGCCGCTCTGGTCGATGATGAGCGAGCAGAGTCGCGGGCTCAGCGCATTCAACGTGACGGTGACTTCCTGACCTCTGCCTGCGGATAGGTCGACGGTAACCGTACCCGTCGCGGCCTTGCACTGGTCGGAGCCGAGTGCTGATACGTCTAGCGTGAGTCGACCGCTGATGCTGCCGGGGAGCTTCAGGGAGAAGTAGTCTAGCGGGTACGGAGCAGCAATGTCCGACCCACTCATCGCGGATACGTCGCCCAGCCTCGCGGTTGCATAAAGCGAAATGGTATCGGACGGACGCCCTTTGACATGAACCAGAATCACCGTCTGAGAGTCCCCGATCACGCTGCCACAGCTCCCGAACAAGCCTGTCGTGAGAGCTAGGAGTCCAGCGGTTAGACCTCGAACGTATCGATGACTTGGCATTCTGCTTCCTCTTCCCAATCTGGGTCCGCTGGTAGGCTCGCTGCGCCGACAGATAGACCGGTGTGGGGACAGTGTAGCAGAAACCTTGCGTCCGTTGGGACTGGAACCTACGCCGGTCCCGCATCGTCGGTGGCCGACGGATCTTGCCTGCACCTGGCCGCTCGGTCTACGATGGTGTGTGCCACTTTCCCGACAGACCGCGAGGACGACCCGACAGCCCCGATGTGGGTCGTATGGATTGGAGCTTCGGGCGATCTTCGCTCCGGTGACGCTTGGGCTACAGCTCATCACGCTGTCTGCCTGGGCGCAGGACTCGATTCCCGACTGCACGCTCGACAATATTTGCAACGGTATGTATGAACGTGCCAAGAGTCAGTCTACGCAAGGCAACTACGCTGACGCTGCTCGACTGTACAAGCTGGCGTACCAGGTGATTCCCGATCCGCGCATCCTCTACAGCGTGGCGCGGGTGCTACACAAGGATGGACGGAGCGACGAAGCGAGATCGTACTACCAGAAGTTCATCGACTCGAAGCTGGACGACCCACCGCAAAAGCAGAAGGCCAGCGAGTATCTGGAGCAGCTCCCACCTGAAGGCAAGTCCGCACTGCCAAGTATTCCCTGGCGTGCGCCGTCGTCGGCCACAATCGGTCCCAAGCCTATTCCTTCCGCCGTGAAACCATCCGATAGCGCCTCCACAAACAACCGCTCCTTTCCGATGGGAGCCGCTGCGCTGCTCGCCACTGGCGGAGCCGGACTGCTGACCGGCTTCATTGTGGGAGGTGTGGCGTTATCGACGGAAAAGCAACTGATCAGTACGGATACGCCGTACGATCCCGCCGTGTTTGCTCGTGGAGTGATGCTCAACCGTGCAGCGATTACGTTGGATGTAATAGGCGGCGCGATGCTGATCGGTGGTGTGGTCTGGACTTCGGTGTGGTTCGTCAAACGCAAGCCCGCTACGCCGACGGTCGCACTGCTCAACGGAACCGGAGGAACATTTCCATGAAGCGATTCCTGCCCATGACGCTGATGCTTCTGGGCTGTTTCAACCCGGATTTCACCCAGAAGCCATGCACTAGCGACAGTTCTTGCCCGACCTCGCTCGGCTACTCCTGCGTCGCTGGTCGCTGCGCTCAAGGCGGATCAAATGCAGTCGTAGACATGGCGCCCGACCCTAGGCCCGTTCGCGTCGAGGTCGAGGTACGTGGCACCGGCTCGTTCTTCATGGGCACGAGCGCAACCGATGGAATCAATGACACGCCGACTTATATCCGATACGTCCCAAGTCCGTACTTCCTGGACGAGCGCGAGGTCACGGTCGCCGACTACCGCGCCTGCGTGACCGCGCAGGTATGTACGGCGCCGGTGACCGGCCCGTTCGGTACCCAAGGCTGGGTCTGCACGTACGGTCGAGTTGGCAAAGACAATCACCCCGTCACCTGCGTCACCGAGACCCAATCGGAAGCGTTCTGCACCTGGATGGGCCGCCGCCTGCCGACAGAGGTGGAGTGGGAATATGCAGCGCTCGGCAACACCGGAATGAGCGGCCAGCGGATGGTGTTTCCGGGCACGCTTGGCGGCAACGCCTGCTGGAACACGAATGCAACCTGTCTGACCGGCAGCTACAGCAACGCTAAGACCTATCTCGGCGTGGTCGTCGCCGCCGATCAGCCGGGCTTTTATGACCTGCTCGGCAACGTCTGGGAAAAGACCGCAAGCTCGTTCTGTACCTATCCGGCAGAGACTTGCACCACCGACAAGTTCTCGCTCCGAGGCGGCAGCGGGTTCGACACCGACCTTCGGTACTCGAAAGCGACATCAAGGCTCGGCGATACTGGTCCATCGTACAACCCAAACGTCGGCTTTCGCTGCGCTCGAAACTCAACGCCTTGAGTCATTCTCGCGACACGGCGCGGTGCCGTTTGTGATGCTGTCGCCGTGGCTGTCGAGTCCATTGACAACCCCTCCTTCCACGCATCCTCAGCTCTACTCCACATCGGGCTCGCCATTTGAGTCTGGCTCGCTTCACTGCGAGATGAACGCCAGCAGTCGATGATCTGCCCCTTACCGCAACCATTCCGAACCAAACCGAACCAGAAATCTGAAGGAACCTAGCTTCTCAGTTCCGTGCCGATGCGCACACTCACGCTAAGCTCGGTCGCTAGGCTCCGCATGAGCCTCGTGATATCATGATGATATCACGACCAGCGACGACGCTCAGCAGCGTGATATTGCCGTGATATCACGCGAGCGATGGCGTTTCCGGCAGGGCGGAGGTGCCATCCGAACCAAACCGAACATTCGTAGAACCAAAGGGAACTAGCTTCCCAATTCG
>CALLYL010000723.1 GCA_937859535.1 uncultured Myxococcales bacterium | reverse complement strand
GAGTTGCTAGTTGTCCGTTGTTAGTAGACCGTCTGTCGCCAGTTGGACCCGAACAATTGCGTCAGGAACTGACCCGATAGCGGCCATGCTGTTCGCCCATCGGATGCGAGAACGCCTTTGTCACTGTCGAGTCCCAAGTCCGCCGGACTCCGACCCCCAGCCGACGCTTGCCAGCGACCAGGAACCCCGGCCAGACCGCTCCCTTCGTTGGCCTGATCTGTGACCATGACCTGACTCCCAGGAGTCACGGATACTCGGCCAGATCCAAACTGGACCGCCGATAGGAGTGGTACGACTCGACCACCCTGCACCCCGAACAATTCGTAGGTGCGGAGCATTCCGGCAACCGGCCCGGTGTTGCTCAAAGGAGGCGCTGCACCCCCGGCTTGGTTGATCTGATTCCGCAGCTTGTCCAGCTCGGCCTGATTCTTGGCGCGTGCGAGCTGCTGCTGAAGCTCGGCCTTCTGGCGAGCGAGTTCTGCCGCGCCCTCTGCCGCTGCCTGATCGGCCTCCTGCTGGAGTCGCTCCTGCTCTGCTTGCCGATCCGCGATGTCGGCATCCTTCCGCTTCTTCTCCGCATCGATCTTCGCTTGGCGGAGTCGGACATCGTACTGTCCTCGGTCAATCAGCGAGAACACGAGCCGCTTGGGCTGACCACCTTTCAGCTCTGCATTCACACCCGCCAACCACGTCCGACCGTCCTCATCGTTGGTGATCTTCACCGACTCCAGCATCCAGTCGGGGGAGGCTCCCCAGCCGTCATGTTGAATCGTTCCGGTTTGCAGCATTCCCAGGTCGGCTGTCTCAATCAGCCCGTGGTTCACATCCCCTTTCTCGAAGTCGTTGTTGTCGTCTGGGTCGGCGATCTCGACCAGCCCCATCGACGCCTTGTCTCCCGAGAGCGACATGCTGACATTCGCGTCAGTTCCCGCCGTCCAGGTACTTCCCGTCACTGTTTCCCATCGGTACTTGGCCAACTTTCCTTCCCCCTATGGCTGCCGCTCTAGTGCGTCAGCGAGTCATTCAAATTGCATGTCCCAGGAGGGCTAGTCCGGCTCCGACTCTCTGTTGGAGAGAGGAGGAAGCACACTTCCCGGTGCAGAGGGAACTCGGACTCCCTCCTCTACAGGGACTCGAATTCCGTCCGCAGTGAGAACCCGACTCCCTTCCGCGACTTTACCCAAAATCGCCTGGCTGGCTGGACTCCTTCCGGCCAGCAGATCGTCTACCTGTTGCGGGGTCCAGCCTGCCTCCAGCAGGGCGTTGCGTGAGTGTTGTTCGGCGTACGGAGTGGGTCGAACGCTCGCTATCATCCGGTCGTTTTCTCTCTTCTGTGCCAGCCACTTCACAGGGTCGGTACGAGCGAGATCACGCAGCGCTGCTTGCTTCCTTTTCCACGCCATCGGGGACCATTCCGTCTCCGCTTCCAACACGAAGGTGAGCGGCTTTTCGACTCCTCCCTTCACGAGCCCCACGTTGTCTGCCAGCCAGAAAGCGCTTCGGCTCACCATGATCCGTACAGAATCGACCTGCCAGTCTGATCCCGAGCCGCTTCCGTCCGAGATGAGCACGCCCGTTTCCAGGTTGCCAATCCCTGGACAAGGCGGGAATCGGCCAAGAGTTACGACGTTTCGGGCAAAGTCCTTCGGTCTTTCGCGAAGCGGCTGCATCGGAACCCAGGCGCTAGGATGTTTTCCTCGTGCATCGGGCGGGAGATCTTGATCCAGATAGGCGTACTCCGAAACCAGCCAACTGAACTCCATGTCCCCGCTGTCCCCATGCAGCAAGAGCTTGATTCTTGCGTCTGTCCCGGCCCCAAGAGAGTCAGCGGTCTTGATCTTCCAGAAGTATGTCTCTTCTCTGCTCATGTCGTTGCCTCTTTGTCGGTCGGTAGCTTGATCCCAACAGCAGCAGGAACCCGGTTTCCCTCTTCAAGGACTCCCAGCAGAGCGCGGCTCTTGGGTGTCTTCCCATGCAGAAGGATCTCGATCTCTTCGGCGCTCCATCCAGACCCGGACAGGACGTGGCGCGCTGCCACGCGCTCCTGTTCAACCAAGCTTGGGGGGTCCGGGGCAGTCGACGGTGGAAGCGCTTTTCGGCTGTCCGCCTTGTCAAACCGCGTTGCTCGTGGCGGCATGGCCACCGGAGCTGGTGCAGGAGGCGGAGCCAGTGCCGGAACCGCTGCTGGTGCAGGAGGCGGACTTAGCGCTTCGTTCTTCTTTGGGGCCGTCTCTTCCTCCGACACTCCTGCCGTGTTGAGGATCTTGTCGAGTCCCTTTCCCGCTTGCTGTCCCCCCTGAGCGCCCGCCGTACCACCGGTCGCGCCACCCGCCACCGTGACGACTCCGACCAGCAGATCCTTGACTCCAAGTCCGAGCTTCTTCCAGTCGATGTTTTCAGCCATTCCTGAACCTCCCCCTTCCACTCAACTTCCATCGATCAACTGATTCTCTTCGGCAGATACAGCAGCGGATTGAGCGACTCGCCGTATCCCGCTGCGGTCCTAACTCGGATCTCGAAGTGCAGGTGCGGGCGCTCTGCCAGTCCGCTCGTGTGTGCATCCGCGACGGTGCCAAGCGGCTGCCCGGCGATCACGGACTCCCCTTCCCAGACGTGCGTGATTCCCAGGTGCAGATAGCGGTAGCAGAGGTTCTTGCTCACGCAGTCAATCCACAGCCCGGCGGCCTTCCGTTTTGGATCTCTGCTCAGGCGACCATCGAGCACCAGCATCACCCGAGCGTCGCAAGCGGAGACAACCACGGTGCCTGCCGGACAGTGCAGATCGACCCCGTGATGCGGCTGCGGCTTATGCCCCCGAATCGCCATGACAGACTCCCCCACCGAAGTCGGTTCCACCGGCCAGGTGAGCTGCGTTCTCAATGGGAACTCCGCGACACCAAAACAACACCCACGATGAGAGTCGCAGCAACGGCGACCGCGACTACCGCCCCAGCGCCGATTCCCTCAACACTCTGAGCAGCACGGCGAGCCCCAGCCGCCTCCGCCAGCTCGCCTGCCATGGTGCGCTTCCGCTTCGACTCTGCCTGCTTGGCCTCTGCCTCTGCGAGCGCCCGCTGCTTCGACTCTGCTTCCGCCTTCTGTTTGGCGTCTCTCTCTGCATCCGTGCGCTGCTTCCGCTTTGCTTCTGTCTCTGTCTTCTGTTTTGCTTCTGTCTCTGCCCTCTGCTTGGCTTCGGCTTTGGCCTTTTCCATCTCGACTGCCAGACGTTCGGGGACTGGTACACGCCGAATCAGCACCCTGCGGGCAGACACAAAGATGCGATGGATGAGCAAGAGTTCGAGCCCATCGAGCAAGCCGTGCATGACAGCCACCGCAAACAGCTCTGCGGCCTTCTCTGTCTCCGCTTGGGAGTTCTCGGTGGACTTCGCGCAGACCTTCGCCCAGTCGGTCAATTCCCCTAAAATGTCTTGTACGGAGTCCACGACAGAGTACGCTCCCCAGAGCCTGAGTGCCGACTTAACAGCAACTCCGATCGGACCCCCTACGACCCTGATCAGGGCCCAGCCCGCAAAGACCAACCCGAGCGGCCACAGGTTCCCTACCGACAGCACCGTGTCGAGCCTCTGCGCGGCAGCAGCCGTCAGGAATCGGCGGCTGGCAGCCATCGAAGTGACCATGTTCGCAGCTGTATGTAGGAGCCACTCCTTGCCCTCCGCAAAGCTCGACATGCTTGCTCCCTATGCCTTGCCCGCAAGAGCGCGCAGCGCTTCATCCCGCGTGTATCCCAGCGTGATCAGATGACCGAGTACGGGCTCTGTGTCCGGTCCACCCCCAGCACCAAACAGTCCCACCACTGCATGCTTTGCAGCGACCACCGGAGGGAGTTGCAGCGCGAGCCGAAGCTCGACCACGCTCCAGACCCGAAGCAGTGCGGCAAAGCTCGCAGCGTAGGCAGGCGCATCGGCTGACGTTTCGGTAACGATTGAGATCGTCGCCATGAAAGTGAGGAGCTGCGGTTTCTGGTCGAACACCCCGAACACAGTCTGGACGGCTTGAATCGCAGCCAGAGCGGTCCGAAGGTCTGTCATGCTGCGCCGGAGCCACCAACAGGCGAGTAACAGAGACAGTGCCCAGCGGTCCTCTGTACTCCCAAGAGTCGGTGCCTGGCTCTCTGCGACCTGAGAGATTCTCTTCGCCAGACCCCGCACCTCCGCTCGTCCCCGGTCCTCGGATTCTGCTTGCTTCACTTGCGTTTCTCCCGATGTCAACAGTTCCGCCACGCTCTGCCGAACCAGCTCTTTGAGCGGCTCCACTTCGAGAATCACGTTCACTACGTTCCTCGTGAGGACCACTCCCATCGACTTCCAAAAGACAGGAGCCCCACCAACAGCCTCGACGTGACTGGCAAGGACTCCGCCCAAGCGCAAAAGCTCAGCGGTGTCCTTCGCTTCCCAGGTTGCGCGCAGGAGTGTCATCAGCCGGGTGTCGGACGGTGGACTCATCGCCGAGAAGGTGCTGCCCATCCCGAGTCGCGCAAATCGTTCCTCGACCCGACGCTTCGCATCCGGCGGCAAAAACGGCGAGTAGAGGGACACGAGCAGGATGCTCAGCGCCCACAGCTCGTCGAGATTCCCCCGCGCACGCTCCGCGCCGATGCCGAGCGCACTCACCACGAAAGCGCGAGCAGCGAAGGCGACCGCCAAGGTCTTCGGATTCCGCGAGAAGAAGTCCGCGTCGAGACTCCTCGTCATGGCTTGGCCAGCGCTGCCAGCCGGGCCTTCAGCGCATCATTCTCTGCCTGCATCGCAGCCATATCCCCCGGCTTGCCCTTGCCTGCCTTCCAGCGAGTGCGCAGAGCCCGCGCAAGGTTCGACATTCCCAAATTGGAGAAAATCAGCGCTGCCTGAGAAGACATCTCGCGGTTCCACGAAGGCATCTTCTTCGGCGACCGCAACGCCAACTCCGTCAAGTACACGCCCATTCCTAAGATGACATGAGGTGCGCTCTGCAAGAGATCCTTGTTTTGCGCGGCCCATCCGGCTGGACGCCAGTCTGCGTAAACCTCAATTAGGCCGTTAATCACCTCATTGCTGATCTGCGCCACTGCGCCGCCACCAAAGTCAACAGTGAGCTTGTGGGTCCGAGTTTCGCGGTCCTTCGCTTGCGCGAGCAGCTTATCGTATTTCTTGCCCACCACGCCTCGGGACGGAGCGGCGGCCCCGGTGAGCTGTTCCTCACTCTTCCCGAGATTGACGAGTAGGGCACTGATCTGCTTGTCGGCTTCGTTGAGCTTTTCGATCGTCGCTGGTTTCTTGGCCATGGTTCCCCCGGTTTCTCTGTTAAAAACTAGCTGCCGCGATTTCTTCGCTGGTTGGTGCGACCGATCGCTTGGCCCACCAATCCAGCTCGGACTTCATCTCGATTAACTTCGGCAGCGTCTCTTTGGTGCTAAAGTCTTTTCGATGTAGCAAAGAGTCTATCAGCACTTTTGCCACTTCAATCTCTTTCATTTGCACGATTGCGGTTTCGCTCGGGATATGCACCAAGAGAAATAGCTGAAGGGCATTACCCTCTGCCAGGACAACCGCAAAGCTACCGCGAGCAAATTCAGCTTTCACTGTTCGTCGTACGCCATCTTCCGCGAAATAGGTTACCGTGTTCGGAACCAGCACTCCGCGTGGAAATTTGATTCCCCACCAAGACTCACAAGTGAGATTGATAGCAGTGTATTTGAGGTCGGTAGGGGCACTCGTGATTTGCCGATAAAACGTCCCATATTCTTTGCGGTCGAATGACACCAAGGACGCGACGGTGACACGGGGATCATTCACGTCGAACAGCGAGATCGGCCCGTCACCCACTCTCACCGGAACCAGAAAGTCCAAGCCTTTTCCCTTGACCGCCTTCAGCACTGCTTCCCAGTGTTTCCGGTACAGGTACTCTCGAAAGCGATCACTCGACCAGCGAATGCCTAGTCGCTCCCAGTTGCCCGTGGCCTCGACAGAGGACAGTGCTTCACGGAGCCCAGCCTCAAAAAGCCTTGTGTCTTCATTCAGAGGATACGCGCTTTGGTCGCGCAGCCGATCGGCAGTAACCAGGCCAAGCATCTTGGGCAGCTCGTCTTTTGATGGATCATAAGGAATCCAGCGCGACTCGCCGAATCGTCGCAGGCCAATCGTGGTATTCACCACTTGACCCATTTCGCCGCCAGCCAGCGGACTCGTCGGATCTTCTAAGCCATCGCCAAATGGGTTTAAAAGCGAGTTCGCCTGGAGCGCCCAGTCATATCCGAGCAGAATGGCCTTGTCCGGCTGCTCGACGAGCCAATACCACGGCCAGACCTTCTCGGGAATCTTGCGCAGAGCGGCCTTCATCACGAGGATCTCCCGCTCGACCACAGCTCGCTCCTCGCTGGCCACCATTCGGCCCACCACCGAGACTCTGGAGATCAGACCGCGTAGCTCGTTCCAGGCTCGGGTCTTGATTCGGTCCGCAGCCGCTTCGGCTTGCGCAGCACGCAGTACGTCGATTGCCTTTTTCGCAGACTCTGGGTCACGGGACATATACATGACCATCTCGTCTGCGCTCATCTCCGCTTGTGCTGCCGGATTGTTGGTCTCCCGATCGGCAGACGACAAGAGATCCGTCATCCATCCGAGCTTGCCCACGATCATGTTGAAGCGAATCACATCCAGACTTCGCGCCGACATGATGTACTTGATGCCGATCACTGCTTGGGTATTGCCCTGTCGCACCGCGCGGCCATTGCGTTGTTGCAGAGTCGCTGGCTCCCATGGCAAATCCATGTGATAGACCTGGCAAGTACGAATATGTAAATCGATCCCTTCATAAGCGGTAGCGTTTGCGATCACCACATCGTAGTCAGGCGCCACGGCTTCCTGTTCTAAGGTGCCATCGGCAGCGACGATCGCTGGGATGCCATTGAACCTCTCGGCGATGGACAATCGGCGCGCCGTGTCTTTGGCTTGATCGGCATTGATCACGGCAATCCGCTTGGGATCAAAACCGGCTTCCGTTAAGCACATCACCAGCCAGCGGTGGACGGGAATGTTGTCACAGAAGATCAGGTGGCCGCAGTCGACAAGCGACATAATCTCTTGAACGACCCTATCAATCTTCGGACTATGCGGATTCTTCACCCGTGCCGCGTTGCCCCAGGTCCAGCCGTCTGAGACCTTCTCGCCGAGCTTCGCGAGCGTCGACTCAAGCTGTTCCACGGCCTCAAGTCCGAGCGGGGCCGTCTCATCCCACCACTCCTCCATCTGCTCTGCTGTCGCGGTCCTGCCGTCACGAGCACTGCGGTAGGCTGCCTCAACCGCAGCGTCGCTTGGGTCCGCCGGAACGATTCCGCACTTGGTCAGCAGCGCCTTGCGGCGGAGTCGTTCTGCTTGAGGGATTCGCGGGTCGGTGAGCGGCATTCCCTCGATCACCTCAAAGGAGGTATCTGGCCCCGAGCTGGGCAGCTCTTCGTGGACCGAGCAGAGCGCCATTCTGACGAGGAGTCCCAGCGCCTTCCGCCGTAACGCCAGCTTGCTCCCTTCCGACTTCCCTTGCGCGGCCTTCTTCAGCGCATCTTTGTAAGCGGCTGCGTAGATTCGATAGCGAGCGTCTTGGGTCTTCGACAGCTCAACCATCACCTGTTCCACATTGCGTGGTGGCAGCTTCAATCCAACTTCTTCGGCAGTACGGAACTCACTCACCCGGAAGATCACGTCGCGCAGCTCGTCGAGGTTGCGGAATCCGGCCACCACCCGAACCGTCTTCACACTCATGTCCGGGTTGATGATGTCTCGCGATTCCAGCCTGAGATACCGGTCGATAAAGTCCTCTGGCGTCGCGATCCCAACACGGTCCCAGGCGGCGGCATCGACCATTCCCACCAAGCTGAAATACTCGAGCGGGGAGTTCTTGGCCGGCGTCGCACTGAGCAACATCACTCCGCCGCCCGCTCGCTGACTCCTGACATGGAAAGCGCGAACCGCCAGCTCGTAGGAGCGAATGGACCCATCGGCAATCGCTCCCAGGTACTTGGGTGCACCTCCTTCGATCGGACGCACCGGCCAGAGGTTCTTAAAGTTCTGGCCTTCATCCACCATGATGAGGTCCGGATTCACATTCTCAAACGTCAGTCCTTCATCGACGTATTTCGGATCTTGTTCGTCTTGCTCGGCAATCCAGCGGTCGAGCGCTAGCTGCTCGATGGCCTGGGCGCGCTCAGAGAGCGTCGACTTCCCAGCGAGCACCCCTGCGATGGCACTCTCTTCCGCAACCCGCTCGTCTCTGCGGCGAATCGCAATCTGCATCTTCGCTTGCTGTCTTCCGTCCTCCGACAGACCGGCCCATCTCGCTCCAATCTCTTTCTCTGCAGCGCTGTCCGAGACCTCCCCCAGCGGTCGTTCCTCGCCTTCGCGCTGCTCTGCTCGCTGCGCAATCTCCAGCAGTTCCCGCGACTGGAGCGCCAAGTTGCCCCCCAAGACTTCACTGTGCAGGGCAAAGCGTCCCCAGGTGGCTTTGGTCACGCGCAGACGCGCAAACATCGAGTACGTAACAATCGCGACATCGTACTCACCGGCTTGGAACTTCCGCCACTTGGCGATCCGCTCTGCAGAGCTGTCTGTCTTGGCTTTGTAGTAGCCATCCTTTCCCAGCGCTCTTGTCGAACCAACGACGAGTACCCGATAGTCGGGAGTCGCCGTAGCGAAATCCTTGAACCACTTCCAGGCGAGTCCGTTGGGAACGATTACGATCGGTCTGCGACAGCTTCCCATCTGGCGCAGATAGGCCACGGTTGCGATTCCGGTATAGGTCTTCCCAACCCCAACATCCAGCGCCAGCAGACCCCGCACACCGGCAATCAACCGCCGAGCAGCCGAGTTTTGGTGTGGCTTGAGCGTGATTCGCTTGCCCCAGCGCTCGATATCCAGCGGCTCTGTCGAATACTCTGGGAGGACGTACCCACCGGCGGCGCGGTTATAGGCAATCTCGACCTTGTTCATGGCAGATGCGTCGGCAGAGATCCAAGATCGAAAGCTCTCACGCGCCTGGGTGTGGTAGCTGATGCGAACTCTGGCCAGTGCTTCCGCAGCTGTCTCTTCCACTCCCTCTTCATTGACCCGCTTGATGTAGTCGGGCTGAAACAGACTCATGTCGTGGTTGAGGTAGCCGAGTAGGATCTTGACCCCTTCACTGCTGCTGCCTGACTTGATGAACTGATACGGAATGTTCTCGACAGTGATGAAGCCCCCGGTCCGCTCCAAGACCGGTAGCTCGAATTTCAGCCAGAAGCTTCCCCAGTCACGGACGACTTCTGCAGGAATCGAACGCGCTCGCGGCTCTGGATCGATCTCGACAATCCGCTTGAGCGTCAGTCTCTCTTGCAGGCGCTGGAGCTGACTTGTCGCCACGGGGTCGCCAGTCTTGGATCGCAGCAGCGCATTGTCATAGCGGGGCCAGAGGAGTCCGGTCAGGTAGTCCTGCTCAGGGAGCCACTTGTTCAGACTCTCGTCCATCGCCCACTCGACAAACCACCCCGCTTTGAGCAGCTCGCTGGCAATCTCTGCCGATGGAGGTAGCGGATCACCTCGCTCGATTCGCAGACGCTCGATATCGGAGATCATCAGGGAGCGCGCTTGTCGGTACAGCCAGGTCGCCTGCTCGATCACCTCGCCCGATCCCACATAGGAGGGAATGAAGACGGGTCGATTCGCCAGCGCTTCCGACAGACCGCCATCCGCTGCAAAGGCCGAGCGAAAGGTCACAATCTCGGCGTGCGCGCTCCAGGCTTCGGTGTCACGGATCGGGTGATTCCCAGCCCGCACCCAGCTCTGGAGAGACTGCGTGAGTTCTAGCCAGCGTGCGGACGCCTTCCCAATGTCACTCTGGCGACCGCTGGCCAGCAGGTCCAGATAACTCCCGACTCGTACCCCGAGCGTGACAGCAGCTTGGACCTGTAGCGGCAAGTTCTCATCGGCCAGACGCTTCGCTGCGACTTGGCTGGGCGGCAGATCGTGTCGTGTGACCGAACAGACCAGACAGCGTGGACGACTCTCTGCATCGGGAAGACGAACAAAGGTTCCTGTGACTTCATAACGGAATGCCTTCCTCTCGTCCGTATCCGTCACCTCATCGCCCAGGATGTTGGAGGGATGCCGCTCGAAATACTCGCCAGCGACGATATAGTTGTCTTCCACCAGCGTCGCAGACAGAGACCCGCCTCGACTCTCAAAGACCACCAAGTCCGTGACCATGTTCGCCGCAGGAAAGGTCGAGGAGGGCAGCCGATAGGCCAGGCGCAGATGATGATCCATCAGCAGATCTCGTCGCAGATCTGTGAAGTACGGCGTACGACTCGTCATCAGGCCGTACGGCACGACCATGGCGAGGACTCCGCCCTCTGCCAACAGATCGAGACTTCTCCTCAGGAAGTACACATAGGCTTTGTCATCACGGAATCGCTTGTCTGGGTCGAGCGTGACCTCGGGACCGCGCTTGCCGTAAGGGGGATTCCCAACGATCAGGCCGACCTTGCCGCGAAGGCGTCCACCGAAGCTGGCGACCCACTCCTCAAAAGAAGAAGAGACCAAGTTGATGTCCGGTCGGAATCGCTGAAGGAGCGCAGCAGAGGGTCGGCTGTACTCAATCGCTGTCCACTTCAGCAGCTCAAAGCCACGGACAGACAGCGCGTTACAGAACCGTCCAATCCCCGCAGAGGGTTCGAGCGCGAGCACGGTCTTGTTGTGCAGAGGCAGTCCATCGACCCAAGGACGGATGAGGCGAGCTACCTCTTGGCAAAGGAGAGTCGGCGTGTAGAACTCATGAACCAAAGCGGCTTCACTTGGCACCCAGGCTTCGGGCAGACGGTCCTTCGCTTTTTCGATCGAGAGTCCGCCCCAACCGGAATACTTCAGCAGGATCGGCCAGGCCGCTCGGCTCGGCGGCTCGAGCAGCTTGTGAACTGCCGCGATGTTGGACGCTTCCCGTTCGCTGGCTTTGAGTTCTTGGGGCACTTGCCCCATCAGCTCTTCAATCTCCGTTGCCGTAGGTGCGTCTTTGGGCTCCGCAGCAAGGACCACAACGCGCTTGGATTCAGGAATCCCGATCCCTGCGGCATCCAGCAGCCACCTTCGCACCTGCACCGCCTTCCGTGCGTCGGTCTTGATCGACTCCTCATCGGCCAGACCTGCGCTGCTGGTCTGGAGGTGTTTGATCTGCTGCTGCACTCGCACTTCGGGCAGCTCGCCATTCTGTTTCTTGGCCCGCTCCAGAGCGTCTCCTGCGCCAAACCATCCAGCAGCAGCATCGAGCAAGGCCCCATCGGTCGCGTCCATCTCCTCCCAAGCCAGCGCTGCAAACCGCACAAAGTCGGTCTTGGGCATGACTCCGGGAATCGGACGGATGGCGGACTCTGCGAGCGCATACGTAAAGAGCCGCTCGCCATCGCTCGCCGGGACCGCACGCTCGACTTCGGAGTGATCAGGCTCGGCAATTCCTGCGGTCCGGGCCCACTGACTGGTTACTCCTGATAGGTCTGGTCGATGAGCAGGAACCCGTGACAGCAGCCACTGCACGGTCTCTGTATCCGCTTTCTCCAGCCAGCTCTGAAGGCTCGCGGCGCTTAGCTCATGCCAGCGCTCGAACTGCGCATCGTCCAGTCGCTGGGCGGCAGGGATGAGCAGCGGCTCAAGCTGCTCGACGACAGTCTGAAGCAGCTGCGGACCCAGTCGAACAAAGAAGCCATTGACTTGCTCCACCTCATCCGGCATCGCCAGGAGCATGCTGGCCTGGACCTTTTTCATCAGCCCACGAGCCATCGTCAGCGTAGTTGCGTTCACGTCGAGCCCTCCCCAAAAGAAGCAGAGCAGAAACATCAGCCCCGGCTTCACTACTTCTTGTCCTTGATGTCCGATAGAGCCGCTGCCATTCCCTGCGTGAAGAGCGCCAGCGTCCGGGCATCCTTCTCTGCCTGCGTGGGCTTCTTCCCCGCCTTGGGCGGTTTCGCGGGCTTCTCTGCCTTCGCAGGTTTTGCTGGCTTCTCTACCGTCGAGGTCTTTGCCGGCCTCTCTGTCTTTGCTGGTTTCTCTGCCTTCGCCGGCTTCTCTGCTTTGGTCGCCTTGGAGGGTTTCGGTGCTTTGATTCCCAGCACGATGTCGAGGTCGTCCGCAGCCGTCTTCGCAGGAGCACTGGGGAGTTCCGGGAGTGCCTTCACAAACACCAACTCGCGCTTGCTCCGCTCCTCCGAAATCTGATCGCGGAGTGACTGGAGCACGACCATTTCTGCGGCCAAGGAAGCCCGGATCTCTTGATGCTTCCGCTGCGCGATCACGAGCCCCTCTTCCGTCTTGGGCTTCGCTCGATTGGCATGGGCGCGCAGTAGCTCCAGGGATCGTGATGCACGGGTTGCAGATGCCACAGCCGCTCGCTTCAGCTTTTCGAGATCAAGACTCTCCCTCAGTGCCGCAGGATCTGGAATGACACCTCTCGGCAGCTTGGTCGGCCCCCGAACAGAGCCTCTGGGCAGACTGATCTTCACACCGGGCGATGGCTGGATCGTACGTCCCCCATCACATGAGCAGGTGGTTGCGGCCACAGTCTGGGCGTTCTTTCCATTGCGCCACTGCTCATTCCAGATCGGCTGAAGCTGCGCGGTCAGCTCGGCTGCGTCCAGCTGGGCAGCGGGGTAACTCTGAACCAAGTGACCGATGAGCTGCGCATACCAGTTGCTCGGTGGATCTTTTCCTTCTCGCGACTTCCAGACAGCCATGATTAGACTCCCGTGAGCCGACGACGGAGCCGTCGGATTTGACCAGCCAAGGCGTTGCCCACTGCCAGTACCGCTTCTTCCCCAACCGTGTCGATCAGGTCGCAGGTCTGTTCGACCAGCAGACTGCGATTCCGCTCCCTGACCTGCGCCCCGAACCGCTCCTTTTCAAGCGGGATCGGACTCCGACATCCACCGCACAGCACGGACTCAAAGTGAGTGGGCTGCCGAGCCAGTCGATTGCCTTCCCCGCAGCGCGGACAGAGGACCGCATCGACTCGCTCCGCCCAACTCTGGCGATCGAGATCGTACTTCGCTCGCAGCTCTCTGGTGGCCACCAGTTCCCACGCGCCTTGCAGTACGCGAAACTGCTTCGCATCACCTGTGCGCACGTCCGGGTGGACCCGCCGCACCGCTGCTTTGTACGCGACGCGAAGCTGGCCGAAGCTTGCGGACGGAACAACCCCAAGAACTCTGTATACGTTGACCATGATTACTTCCTTGGCGCGACCCGATGTGCCGCTGCGGCGAGCTTGTTGAGCAGCTTGATCAGGCTCGCTGCATCACCGCCGCCATGTTGTTCAGCCACGAGGATCGCATCTTGGAGTTCCTTCTCCTCTTCCGATTCCTTCGTGCTCAGGGCCTGACTCTGCGGAACCACCGGATCGGTCGGCGGCGTGGTCTGATGCGACGGAATCGGCCCGACCGGCGCTGGCACAGACTGTGGAGTCTGCGAGGTTTGCGGAGTGTGCGGAGTCTGTGCCGGAGGAAGCTGCGGTCGATTCGGACCCCACGCCGACCCGATCATTCCGACCGCATTGATGAGCGCGATTCCCAGCCCTGCAACATCCAGTGGAGGTGGCGGAGTCACCGGTGCCGCTGCTGCTTGTTGCCGGATCATTTTCCCCAGCTCGATGTTGAGCTGCGCACTCTGTCGGATCTGGTGCTGAACCGAGGCACTGACCCGCTCGGTGTCGGCCATTCGACTCTGCAACTCTTGTCGTAACGACGCAGCCAGAGCCACCAGATCGCGACGCAGCAAGTTGCTGACCTGATGGTTCTCCGCGACTTCCTTGGTATAGCTGTGCGACAAGATCATCGCCGCACGAGACTTCTCATAGCGCATCTCTACGTCGCGCTCGTGCTCGGTACTGTCCAGAGCGGTGCGCTTGATGCTCGATTCCATGAGCGCCTTACCCATCGCCGAACTTTCGCTGGCACTGTCTCGCAGCGCCTGCAAGTTCACTTGGTAGACCGGGTCCGTCGATAACTCAGCCCTGGCCTCGACCTCTATGTCGTCTCCCGAGTCCGAGGCTTCTTCTTCTGCGGGCTCCTGTTCCTGTTCCTCTTCCTCTTCCTGATCTTGATCCTCGTCATCCTCGGCTTCGTTCCCAACGACGGCAGAGTCCCCTCGGGCGTCTGCTTCCATCACCGCGCCATCCAGTTGTCTGGGCGGAGCTGGGACACCCGATCGACGGACCGACTCAATCGTCGTCCCGAAGCTTCGGGTCTCCCGTCCATATTTGTCGAAATACTGGATCGAGCAGAAGCCAAAGAAATTGCTTGGTAGTGGCTGCGTAATGGGTGCCGTCTCATAGGCAGATGGAAACCACGACGTTCCGCGATAGTCCGATCGCTTCGCCCGAAAGAACTGCTCACCCTTGGTTGCAAGGCTCTCGATCTTGGACTTCGCCACGCTTGTTGCCCCCCGGCCGATTAAAAATTGCACGAATTTGTAGTTTGTTCATAGAAATATTTTGAGAATTATTCGCGCACATATAATGACAACCGAAGAAAACAATCTGTCTGTAGTTAAATATTTACGTTTCCAATTCCTACAAAAACAGCGTTGACCTTGCGTTGCGAAATCCAGCGTATAGCGGAGGGCGCTTTATCGGACGCTCTAGCGCGCGCAAAATTGTGAGATAATTTGTGAGATAATTTGTGAGTAGTTGGGCAGTTCGGCGTCACCCTCAGAAGTGGTGCTCTATTTGCCTAAGAGCGCCTAACAGAACCGAAATAGCAGCCTCGGCAGCATAACTTTACAG
>CALLYL010000722.1 GCA_937859535.1 uncultured Myxococcales bacterium | reverse complement strand
ATGAGACTCCAGCGACAGATCTCGATCGTCGCGATTCGAACCGGGATCATCGACGTAACCACCGCTCGAATTCAAACAGCCGACCAATAAGACCGCGCCAATCGGCTGCATCCACTTGAGCAAGCTGGACCTTGTCAAACAGCGTTTCCGCATCATGCGCGGCGAACTGTACGCCTCAGCCAGTGTCTATACCTAAAATTCTGCATCCGCCTTGACACCGGATGGGTCACTAGCTTCTCATCAAAGTATGCTGGCTCAGCTTTCCGATGCGTCGGGGATGGAGTCCTGGCCTGTGCTGGGGCTGCTTGGCCGTGCCTGTTTGGTGGTCCTGGGCATGGTCGCGGTGCTGTGGGTATGGCGACGAACTCAGCAGGCAGGAACCAAGGGGATGCTCCAAGTAGTGGAGCAGCGGCGGCTCTCTACGAACCACCCGCTGTTCCTGGTGAAAGTCGGCTCGCGCTCACTTTTGCTTGGGGCGTCACCTCAAGGACTAACGACGCTTTGTGAGCTGGATCCACCGATGGACCGAGCAGCCCAGGCCTCCCACGCAGAACCAGAGCGAACCACGGTACCGTCCTGGTCGACCATTGGGAGTCAATGGCCGCAATCGGACGTAAGTGGAGCTACGCGTTAATGCTGTCGCATCTGGATCTGTTGCGAACGCTTCTACCGCTGCTGCTGTTTGTGCTGCTCGCGCTGCTCGCGTACGTCAAAGTTGCGATCGTGTTGCAGGTTCTCCGACGAGGTCTCGGAGGAGGAATCCCTCCGTTGCTGGTGACGGTGATGCTCGGACTCACGCTGGCAACACTGTCCATGTCTCCACTTATCAAGCGCAGCCTGACCGAGGTACACACCTCACCACTGACAGCAACGACGGCAGACTTGGTTCAGGTAGGCACAGCTCCGCTTCGACAGTTCTTGATGGAGCACACACCCGCCGGTGACAAAGCGCAGGTCGAAGCACTGACACAGAAGCTGGCCCAGCGGCAAAGAGCGACGATCGAACCCAATGAGCTGCCAGTGCTGGTGGCGGCTTTTCTGCTGGGAGAGCTGCGCAGTGCATTCCAGCTCGCCTTTGTGCTGCTACTCCCCTTCTTGGTGCTCGATTTGCTGGCGGCTCTGCTGCTGTCGGGACTTCAGCTAGGGGGACTGTCGGTGCGTGCGGTGACGCTACCGTTTAAGCTGCTGCTGTTCCTGGTCTGCGATGGATTCACGCTGCTGTATCGCGGCCTGCTTCTGGGGTACTCATGAGCGAGTCGCTGCTGCCGCTGCTGTCGTCGGGGCTATGGCTGGCTGTGCTGTGCAGCCTGCCCGTATTGCTGATCGCCGTGCTATCCGCCGTTGTGACGTCCTGGCTTCAAGCGAGGATTGGCATCACGGACTCCTCGCTGCCGGTCGCCATGCGGTTGGTACTGGGAATGGTGGCCCTGTTTGTGACCGGTCCGTATCTGGTGGCCAAGCTGGTGGTGTTCTCCACTCAGGTCTGGTCAGCCCTCCCCAACCTGCACTGACCCAGCAGCGACAGCGAGCGCTTCTAGCTCAAAGTCGACGCAACGTTTCGCGGTACATTGCAAGAACACGATGAACATGGATCGAACTTCTCCACAAACTGAGTCGGTATCCTCTGTTGCTCAGGAACCAGAGGAGACACCGCGCTCGAACTGCGAGTTGGCCGATTTGCTGGCCGCATCCTATCGACAGACTGGCGTACTGCTCACCGCTGGACACGAGCTGCCATCGCGGGTCGCCGTGTCTGCGGCACTAGAGAATCTGCGCGAGCTGATGCTGCCCGGTTCGGCTGGGTGCCCAGGTCCAGCGCCTTCGATGCTGCGGTCCTCTTTGGAAGGTCGCATTGCCTCGCTCCGGGTTCTTCTCACGGAACAGGTCTGTCGTGGGCTTCACGTCGGATGTCCGCTGCCGCAGCCGTTGTGTGACAAGTGCCAAGAAGAGGCAACAGTTCTCGTCAGCAAGTTCTTAAACCGAGTGCCTGCACTGCGAAACGATGTGCTGCTCGATGTGCAGGCAGCATTCGAGGGTGATCCGGCGGCTCGCAGTCTGATCGAGGTCGCCTGGTGCTATCCCGGTGTTCGAGCCGTCACTGTGTATCGGATTGCGCACACCCTGCTCAACCTCGGAGCCCAGATTGTGCCCCGTTTGATGACAGAGCAGGCTCATACCGAGACCGGCATCGATATCCATCCGGGTGCCAAGATCGGCAAGTCCTTCTTTATTGACCATGGCACAGGTGTCGTCATTGGTGAGACATCCAGCATTGGTAACCGGGTTCGCATCTACCAAGGAGTGACGCTCGGCGCGATGAGTCTACCGACAGGGAAAACCCGCCAGCAACAGAACCGCAAGCGACACCCAACCATCGAAGACGATGTCCTCATCTACGCTAACGCGACGATCCTCGGGGGAGAGACGGTCATCGGTCGCGGTGCAATCATCGGCGGCAACACCTGGGTCACGGACTCTGTCGCGCCTGGTGGCAGAGTCAGCAACCCGTGTCGTAGTTAGTACCCACGCCTCTCCTCGGTGGCAGCGATCCATGAGTTGCCAAGTCGACCATATGGCACCATAGGCACCAGGGGGATTGGATGTCGAGCAGCGAAACCGAAGCGCAAACGCTGGTTTCGCTGGCCGGAAGTCGCGATATTCCGCGTGTACTTCGTCTGGTCAGCGAGCTATGTAAGACGCTGTCATCGCAGCTTACCGATGGCAAAGCACGGCTTGTTCACCCATCGCAGGTCAGACTGGTCAGCTCAGCGACCGGGGATGAATCGGTCGGTGAGCTTTCTGCCATCACGCTTGCCGGGCCCGACGCAGCCAAAGATCCATCGGTCGATTTGGCCGCAGCCTACGTCGCCCCTGAGGTCTTTGCCGGCAAGCCCGAGGCAGTAGCGAGTACGGTCTACCACGTCGCTGCGGTCGCTTACCATCTGCTAACCGGACAGCCTCCGTTTGCGGGAAGCAGCCCCGCCGCCATCCGTATCAAGGTTCTGCTGGAGCGACCCGAGAACCCGCGCAGCATACGACCCGAGTTGTCCGCAGAGCTTGCGCAGGTGCTGTTGCAATCGCTCGATAAGAAGCCCGCTTCACGGCCACGCTCGCTGGACGAACTGACTGCTCAGCTTATGCATGCGGAACAGCATGCAGCCCAAGTCGTACCATCCGCCGCAGGGGTGGAAAACATCGTCGGGTCCGTGCCGGGCGCTCCGGCGCAAGCGGCAGCTCTTGCAGAGGGTTCACCAAGACCCGCTTCGCCAACCCAGGCCAGCAAGAGCAAATCTGCGGTCGCAGCGCTGCTTGTTGCGGTGATGGTGATGCTGGCGTCGGCCTCTTTGCTGCTTCTGCGCGGTGGCGATAAACACGAACCGCTAGCAAGCGCCCCTGCCCTACTCCAACCCGGAGCCCCGCCACCCATTCGGATGGATTCAGGGCGTATCGGGAAGGCCTCTGAGGAGGCAAAGTCTACCGTAGAAGTACAGCCATCACATGAACGCGAAAAGAGCTCCTCCCAAATCGAGCGCAAGTCCAAGTCAGACGCTCAGACGAGACGCACTCTTCGCTCGGCAGGAGAGACGGCCGCCGTCCAGCAAGGCGAGGCCGGACCTTCACCCGGAGCCGCGTCAGATCGGTTTGTCAAAGGAAGCCCGACCCCCAAAGCCGGTGCTCCCGGAGCCGCAGTCGGACCAGGTGCCGCTCCGCGACCAAGTCCGCCTTTCGTGGGACACAAGCAAGTGCCTGCCGAAGCCAAGCGAAAGAAGAAAGTCCCCGCGAAGACCTCGCCGAGCAGACCGTCCACCGGGAAGCAACAGAGCGTACGGGGCGCTGTTCCACAGATCGGCAAAGACAATGGCCACACCAAGGTCACCGAGTCCTCCAAGCAAAAGTCACAACGAGCAGAGCCCTCAGCGGAATCTGCTCAACAAGCGTCCAACCAGGCACCTCAGTTCGTCCCAAGCTCTGCGTCAGGTGCCAGCGGGGAAGTGGTCACCGAAGAGACGCCGCAACAACCCGCTCCGCACACAGACAAGAAAAAACTGTTCTTGGGAATCGTGCTGCTCGTCATCGCGCTAGGGGCAGCGCTAGGTGCCTGTCTGCTGCTGTGGGTGATTCGACGCGACCGACTCTTGGCACTACAAACGGCCAAGACCCAGCGCGCCGGGAGCGAAGCCGACACGTTTCTTACCACCAAAGCCGAGGAAACCAAGTCCAGCAAAGGTGAGATCGATCCGTTCACCGTTGGTCAGTACACCTGCTATGCCCGACTGGGCGAAGGCGGGATGGGAATGGTCTACAAGGCACGCCACACTGAGCTTGGGCGGGAGGCAGCGGTCAAAGTGCTTTCGCCATCGGCAATGGTCGCCCCAGATGCCATCGAACTGTTTCAGCGTGAAGCCAAACTATCCTCACAAATCAATCACCCAAACAGCGTCTTTATCTACGATCACGGCAATGTGAGCGGTGCTCTGTTCTACCTGGTGATGGAGTTCATCGATGGGCAGTCACTCGATGAGATCATCAGTCCAAAAGGCAAAGCGCCACGACCGCTTCCTATCGCACGAGTCCTTACAATGACCCGCCAGATCTGTTCGGTCCTAGACACGGCCCACAGCCAGGGAATAGTCCATCGAGGACATTAGGCCAGAAGACCTCCGACGAGAAGATCATGTGCCCCCCCCGCCAGGGGAAGAGTGCAGGAAGTGGCCACTCACTGCCAGTGCTGGGTCACCTGGACCGGCCAATCCACTGGGAATCACCGCAACGTTGGGCGATGCAGGCCGATAATCGAGTCGCATTGACAAGGAGAGATCCGGATGAGTGCATTTGAGGATCCAGCTCGGAAAGCGAGTGCGCGACCAGCTTCTGTTCTCTCACCTGTGGTTGCCACCAATCCCAACGCGCTCACACCCGAGCTATTTAGTCCCAATCGGTTGGGCACAGGAGCATCGAACTTCCGGGCTCCCGATAAGCTCCTCAACAACTCCATCGGACATTTTGACCCCAGCGTTCCACTTGGCAAATTCACCGATGCCAAAGTGCACGCGACGGAATAGCCATTCGAACTCGAGCCGCCCCTCGACAGCAAGTACCGCTGGCCATACCCCCATCCGGGGTACTGCTGGAAAGCCAAGGTTCCTTACCCTTACCAGTCACTCGCGCACTCTGGTAGCAGGTTTCAGGAAGAAACTACTGTGATTCAGTCACAGTCAGCGGAAGCTTGTGCAGTCGGCAATACGCCAGCAGAGACTGAATCCGGTGGACTTCATTCCGCTGCTGTAGCTCACGCATTGCTCGACTCGCCCGATCCTGCAAACGCATTCCACACGCTGCACGTCCGTAGATTTCCCAGGCACGCATCGGATCTTGCTTTCCGAACTGCGTGGCCAGATCCATTGCTCGGCGGTAGCCTCCTTGCAACAGAAAATCCTCTGCGGTCCGCAGCGGATCAAACGGATCCTCGACACTGCGCTCCGGCACCGGAACAGGCCGAGGACCGGGATCCACCTGCTTGGTGGGCGCAATCACCACCTGCGGCTGGGCCGAAATTGCGGGCTCAGGATTGGTAGTGACCGGGATCTCCTTGGACGGCTTCTCCCCGACCAAAGGGGCCACCTTCTCCTCGACCACAGGGGCCGTCTTCTCCTCGACCGCAGGGTCAGTAGAGTGAACTCTGCTGCCAGTAGGGGTCGAGCTCTCCGCATGCTTGCTGACCGTCAAAGTCGACTCACGATGTAATCCGCCCACTCTGTCTAGTTTGCTCGAAGCAGACGGCTCGCCCGGTGTCCCATGAACGGGCTTGTTCGACGCGACTTGCGGTGTCGGTCTGACCGGTTGCAAAGCGGAGGAGGTCGCTGGAGTATCGACTCCGTGTTCCGGTTCCGGAGACACCGATAGCGCCGTGCCGTGTCTCGGATGCCGAGCTTGTGTTCCCAGCAAAATCCCAGTGGTCACCAGCAGCGTACTGGCAACAAAAGCCGCAACAATGACCTGGAGCGTCCGCTTGGGAATATGGACATGACGAGAGTCTGTCACGATGCGGCTTGGCAACGGACGCGAGGACGCTGAGGGTTTGATGGCCGCCCGGCCTTGGGCAATCGCTCCTTCCCGATTGGGCACTGGCACCTTCCATTCGTTCGCATCCGATGGAGTACCGCGTGGATGTCCAACCGGAACATCCATGGTGACCTGCTGCGAGTCGCTGAGCGACGTCTCTGTGTCTCTCTGGTGCGCGGTCAACGGCGGCTCCAGCTTGGCCTCCTCTTCCAACCGGAGCAGTGTCTTCTGCGCCTTCTCCATCGAGGGTCGAGCATCCGGCTTTTTGGCGAGCATCGCGTCAGCGAGCTTCGCAATCTTGGGACTGATCTCAGGAAGCACATCCGTTAGCCGTGGCGGCTCATCCATCAGATGCATGGCGATCAAATCTCCCATCGAGGCACCCAAAAACGGCGGATACCCCGCGAGCATCTGATACAGAATGACTCCCAACGAATACACATCGGATCGATCGGTGGCGAGCTTCGCACCGCGACACTGTTCCGGAGCCATGTAGGTCGGAGTGCCCATGAGTACGTCGCTCTTGGTGCGAAGCGGCTGAGCACTCAATCCCTCCGCCATCTTGGCAATTCCGAAGTCGAGGATCTTGACCCGCTCTCCACCAGGGAAGTCCTGGTCAGGAACCAGCATGATCTTATCGGGTTTCAGATCTCGATGGATGATGTGGACGCGATGTGCGGCGGCAAGCGCCGAGGCAATCTGGCGAGCCACCCGCAGCGCCGTCTTGGTGGGAAGCTGCCTCAGCTTGTTTAGTCGAGATCGGAGGGACTCCCCCTCCAGAAACTCCATCGACAGATAAGCGACCCCGGACTCCGTAAATCCGCAGTCGAAGATACGCACAATACCGGGATGCTGGACCGCGTTGGCGGCTCGGGCTTCATTGAAAAAGCGAGTCGTCACATCGGTTCGACTGGTGACATCGGGACGCAAAATCTTGATCGCGGCCCGCCCGAGCACCCCTTCATGGACCGCCTCAAACACCATTCCCATACCGCCACGACCCAGCACACGAACCAGGCGATGGTTGCCGATGACCTGCCCGATCCACGTCAGTGCTTCTGGTGATTCGGCTTGCATGATGGATGACCCGGCAGACAGGGCGTGCGCTCTCACCTCCTATGTTACAAGCAGATCGTTCGGACCCCAGATACTTTGCACTTGGCATCGCACGCACCGCCATCAGACATCAGCGATGAGTCATGACACTCTGCGCAGCATCCGACAGCGACGTTGCAACCGTAGCTCAACGCTGTTGGCTAACCTTGCTGAAGGACTACCTTGCGTAGCAATAAGAGCTGACCAGGAGTCAATGCACGCACAGCCGCAGACACCGCCGCTTCTTCGGATACCAACGACTCTTCCACACAGGGAGACGAACTCGAAAGGACTTCCGCAATCCGTCGCAGGCTGGCATTCAAAATGCTGTCCGGCTTGGCATAGTGTTTGGCCGTCACCGCGACGCTGCCATGACCGAGCACTTTGGCAATGGCTTCCATCGTAGCACCGCCCTCCAGCGCAATCGTTGCATTGAGACCGCGCAGGCTATGTGGACAGTATGTTGGCAATCCTAGCTCCTGACAGATCTGTGCCAGTCGCTTGTGAAGCCAAGCTCCTTTCGGAGGAACTTCTCGATCAGCAGCAAACACTCTCTGCTCCGCTGGCCGGCCTTTGATGTGCTCGACAAGGAGTTCTCCTACCCTTGGTGCAAGGCGAGCGGCACGCCGTGCATGCTTGGTTTTGCCACGCTCTACGCAAACCTGGACCACCCGCTCTCCTGAGACGACAATCTGCTCGATATCTCGCACCTTCAGCGCCAGAACTTCTCCACTACGCAGCCCGCAGTACAGTTGCAGAAGCAGTGCGAGCTTGCCCTCATTCGCTTGCGCACCGGCCACCAAATAGGACTCCAGTTTCTGCGCCTGACCAATCGTGGGCTGTGGCTTGCCGTGATTCAGTCTCCCCACCGGCTGAATGTGCAGCCAGGGATTGTGCTTCACAAGCTTCCGCATCACCAGCCATCGCCAGAACTCTTTCGTCGTGCGCAGTGTCGCCCGGTGGGTTGCGGCAGCAACGGGCTTCTTTCGTTTGGTGATCCGCTGCACCTCACGGTCATATAGCTTCTGGGCAAGCGCTTCATCGAAGTGCCGGAGCGCAGTATCGAGCGGAAGGAATCGCATCAGGCGTTCCCTCACCGTGAGGACAGAGACTGGCACACAGTCTCGTTTTTTCTCCGAGATGTACTCTTCAATCGCCTGTCCAGTAGTGAGCGAATGCGTAGCAAAATCCGCCGCTTGTAACCGCAGGCTTTCTCGGAAATGTAGCGCCTCTGTCTCCGAATTGAAACAGACAGAGCGTCGCGAACCATGCTCCGCGATCACCAGTCGCCACTGTTTTTTAGGAGGTGTGGGCTTATACGGTCCCCAGAGTCTCACCTCGCCAGGATCGCATACGGACCATCTCCAAACAATTGGATTCGCAGGCCAAGTTCGACCTGCAACAGACAGATTTAGACCAGGCGAAGCTCACAAAACCGAAGGTACAGTTCCCGACATGCCCACGCATCCGTAGCTGCATACAGAATCTGCTGGGGAGACAGTTGCCGTGCGGCCCAATTTGAGGTCTTGGTTCCTTTGGGAATCCGAAAACCCAAGAGTAGACCAGCCAGATTGCGCACTCCCGGCTGCTTGAAACCGTGGTGTCGCGCCACGCGATCCAAGTCGACAATGGATCGGGCGTCGAACTCGATCAGCTTCTTCAGACCGCGAAGATCGTTGGCCAGAGCAACCCCCGCTTTGGCCACTCGCTCGGAGGCCAGCAATTCTCGCATCTCCGCAGAAAAATCCTGCTGCTGAAGCTGGAACAAATAGACCGCCCGTGCAGTCGCGACTTGCGCCAGGCAAGGAAGGTAGCTCTCTCCTTTTCTAAAGGCAGGCCGCGTCTCGGTATCGAACCCAACGACACTCTCTGTCCTGATGTCGGCCAACGCCCGCTCACGGTCTTGCGGCGAGCTAACCAAATAAACCGCCCCGTCGTAACGGCGGATCGGCAGGTCAAACATCTCATCAGGGGAAATGGAGCGCTGTTCGGACAAAGTGGACGGTAGCCTAATCCACTCTGCCGAACACGGCAACGGTTCAGGCTGACTCATTTGATCAACTCGTCGAGCTCTGCCGCAGAACGACGGCACGATCGCTCAACCAGGCCGACCTACTGATTCATGGACTTCGAGAGGCTGGTATCGTGCGAAGGCAGGAGCACCGGTACTCGGGGAACTTGTGGCATCTCGAACTGTGGATAGTTACGCCATGCCGGTGGGTTGAGCTGCACATTCGCCTCCATCCCGCGTTGAGGATCGAGCCGTTCACGACCTTGGAAGTGACGATCGATAAGCCGCTTCATCGATAGCAGTCGATATGCAGCATCCGCCATTCCTCTTATGTCTCCACAAAAGGCCCGAACATAGTCCCAGCGCGATGGCTCCTTCGCAAGCACAGCAGGTGCGTATCCATAGCGGGTCATCGATTCCCGATTCACCCATTCCACGATCCGGGTCCACACTGGCTCTAGCTCATCACTGCCACGACTCTCACGCTGATTGGGGGCCCGTTGAGTCGCCCCCACAAACCACGGCAGCGGCGGTACATCGTCGGTCTGGGAGTGTTTCACATGATCGAGTACCATGTCGTCCCACGGCTCGCCCACATAATGCAGGATGGACCGCATGGTTGACATCGGCTCGGCAGTTAAGTCTTCCAGCCGCACTTCCAAGATACGATCAAGGTACGGCTTGATGTGCTCGTATTGAATGCGACATAGCTGCGCATTGAGCATGGTGCTGGTGGTGCCAAACGGCATCCGATTGAACGAGAGCACCGTCGGTCTGGGATCGCGCATGATGCAGATCACCCTGGCATCCGGAAAATCCGAAAAAATGCGCGGGAGATTGTGGGTATCAAGAGGGTTCTTTTCACCAAAGCGCACCTTGCCACGCTGTCGTGCCTGGAGCCGCATGATGGTGAGATACACCGCTCGCATCTGATCCTTCGATAAACCCCTTGGCACCGCATCGCGAACTTCGCGTGGATCCAGACGCATCCAGGCAAACGAGAAGGTCTCGAAGTAGCGTTCCAGCCACTCGTCTACGGATGCGCCCGCTGGCATATGCTGCGCATAGCTGTAGAACGCTGCTTCGTGTGTGATGTGAATTCGGGGATGCGCGTTCAGCATCTGCCGCAAGAGCGTGGTTCCCGAGCGCCCCGTGCCAATCACGAAAATCGGAGACAGCTCAGGGCTCTCGACGATCCTATCGATGTGTTGCAGTTCCAACATGGCGACACTGTACGGTGAGGAAGTGTCGCGGACAATACCATCGCCTCGGAATCAAGCGCGTAGGGATGACTTACGACGACCGGTCAAGCGAAGCACAACGCCAAGGAGCAACAGCACCGCGGCCCCCGCACCTTGGGTAGGCCGAACCAAAGGCCCACCTACCGTACAGCCAAACAGGCCGAATCCGCAGTAGTATCCCTCGCCATCGAAACCGTAGTTGTCAGGCAGAACACGCGGAGTGCAAGTTCCAATCGTCACATCGGCCGTCTTCTTCGCAACGTCGTGATCCACCAAAGAGAACGTGCTCACGGTGGCATCCGATACCGCCAGCAGATCGTTGCCTAGCTCCAAGGCTCGACGGGGATTTCCTCTCACCGGGAGGAGTGCGCGCTTCACCAGAACATCCCCGGACCAGTCCATCAACTGAATTCCGCTGCGCAGGGAATCGCAAGCATCACCCGAATAGTAGATGCGCGCATCCGAGTAGGGAACAGCAACCAAACCATCTGGGAACACGCGAAAGGCTTTTTGGATTCGATCCTGATCTTCAGGTAGTTCGTAGTTGAGCGCGACGTAGTCTTCGCCCACTGAAGGAGTACCAAACGGAACCCGGCTGATCATCTTCGGGCGGTCGAGGTTGCTGACATCAAACAGAGAGACGTTCAGGCTCCCACGCGGGTCATCTCGATCGACCCCCAGACCAATCACTCGGTCTCCGTACGGTTCCAGGTAGTACATGAATCCTGGCATGGTTAGCTCGCCACGCACAGTGGGCGCAGCGGGATTCTTCAGGTCAATGGTAAACAGCGGATCGGTCTGATTGTACGTAATGGCATAAGCGCGATCCTTGTCAAAACGGACCGTGCGTAGACCTTCCTGTCGAGGTAGCTTGATCGAAGTATGTCCGAGCGGTAGATAGGTCTTGGTGTTCACGATCGAAAAGGTGTCGACCTCTGGCATTCCCTGACCATTTCCTGTCCGTCCGGCACCGCGCTGGCTGATGACCCGCAGCACCCCGTCACGCTCTTCCATCTGCCATCGGCTGAGTACCGCCCCAGCCACTTCAATCCGAGCGCCCAGTTGCAGTCGGCCACCGGGGTCCGTCACATCCAGTACATCGATGATTCCTTCCTTCGGAGGATGAGCGGAATCTCCGTAGGATCGCGGATCGAGGTCACCGTGTCCACCCACGTAGAGACGCTCATTGGTGACAAACAGACTCCGCTTCCAGTTCGAGCCCCAAGGCAGATTGTAGGAATCCGGCGCATTGCTCTTGAAGATCATTTGGTCGACTTGACGAAGTGAAAGCGCGTTCTTCACGTCGAAACTGGTCACAACCGTACGCTGGGTATCACCACAATTGTAACACTGGGCGTTTTGGTACGTCGCTAGGTACAGCACATCGCCTACGATGCGAGAATCAGCCAACTCTCCCGGAACTGGAAACGTCGCAACCGAACGAATTCGTGATGGATCGCGAACGTCCAGAACCACCACCGCAGCGCCGGAATTGGGATCGCGGGAAGGCGGTGGGACATAGCGGGTGTTGTTTTGTTCGGGCAGCGGTGCGTTCGTATTGCCAGTTGCAGAGACCGCTCCATTCCACATGGTGATCAGGAAATCACCCCGGCGGTACATTTCAAACGGCTCACCAGCCAATCGCGATTGTCCAAGCAAGGCGAGCTGACTGGGAACCGAAACGTCGACGACAGATACAGTGCCCGCAGCAGAGAGCGCATAGAGCCTGCCGCCATCAAGCTGAATGATGTCTGCTTCCGCGATGGCACGGTTGGCAGTGCTGGTCCCAGTGCTAGATGGATTCGCGGGAGCGATGGCATCACTTCCGCTAGACGATGCTGAACATCCAGCCGCAGCAGTGCAGAAGAGTAGTCCGAGGGAGGTCAGGATCCGTGCGGTATTGGCCATGATGGTGGTCCCTTTCAAGTCACTAAGGATTGGTAAGCAACCAGGACAACCAAATTCAAAAGCGAAATGCGTGCCACCGCCCGCTTGGACCTCCAGCCCCCACAAGTTGAGTTCTTCCGACGAAAAATGACCTCGCCAGGGAATCTCCAAAATTGCAACCCGGCAAGTTTTGCCAGCAACCGTTGCCTGATCGCAAGAAACGAGAGCTGCCGCCTTCGGACGTTTCCGGACTCTAACGCGTGGTTTGGCTCGGAAGCAATCGGTGGGAATGCGGACTAGCGCGCACGACGCAGGAAGTCGGTGAGAAGCCTTGCGATGGTTGGCCAGTCATCCGACTTGGAGATCACGCCATCGGCTCCACACTGACGAGCCAGCGCGTCCAATTCGCGACGGCTACGGTCCGAAAACAGGATGATGGGACAGACTACTTTGTTGCCATGACGATGCGCGAGTTCGACCAAGTGAGTGCCATTTAGAGCGGGCATGCTCACATCAATCAAGGCCACGTCCGGCTTGTGCTCACGCATTCGTACGCTAAATCCCAGCGGTGAATCGAGTGCAATGACATCGAACCCGTAGTCATCCAGCATGATCTTGGCGGTTTCACGACAGATTTCGCTGTCGTCTACCAGCAGTACCTTAAGTCTTCGGTTGGTCATGTTCGTTCCGTACATCAAGTGTTGCAGCGCTCTGGGTCATATGGGGCACTGTGGGAATTCGATCCTGAGACCCCCTTAGTCGTGAACGTGCGAGAGCGAATGCTTCGCTTTTCCACAGTTGCAGATCCAGTAGCGCGATCAGTGCTTGCGCGGCCGAAGTCGGTGACGGACTCTGCAGAAGCAGTCGATAGGTTTGCCGTGCAGCATCATATCTTCCCAGCGCATCCAGACTCACAGCCAGATAGTAGGTAGCCAACCAGCAGGTGGGATGCTGGCGTTGGGTATGTTCGAGAAGAGTGATGGCCTCTTGGTGGTTGCCCTTGAGATGAAACGCAATGCCGGCCAACAGCAGTGCGGGTTGCGCCTCCTCGTCTTGAATCAGCATGGCGAGGGACTCAGTGAGCACCGATTCGAGCTGACCGGACAGCAGTCGCTGGGCCAGCGGGTATGAATTGGAGACAGAGTCGTCCTTACTCAACGCGGTGATTTGCACGGATTGGGATGGTGCAGAGAATGCAACGACAGCAGGCGTTGGCATCAACTCAGCAGCAACCTTCAGTTGACGCTGCAGCACGATCCGCTCGGCGATCCGAACCGGGACGAGTTCTTGCGAGAAACGATGATGAAACTCACTCGCCCCGAGCATCAGGTACCCCCCCGGCACCAGCACTTGGCTCAGCCGATGTAACATCGAGTTCACCACTGCTCCACGAAAGTAGATGAGGACGTTGCGACAGAGAATCATATCCCAGCCCACGCCTGTCGATGGTCGCAGCGGAGGGGTAGCCAGGTTGTGCTCGGCAAACCGGACGAGCCGACGTACCTGCGAGGACAACTCGACGACAGCGCCATGATGCACAAGGTGATGCTGAACGAAGCTAGGAATGTGCTCCAGCACAGCGCTGGAATAGCGCGCCTCCTGGGCTTGGGCGAGCGAATGGACATTGATGTCTGAGCCAACGATCTCGACTTCTCGATTGCGCGCCAATGCGAGTAGCGCCAACGTGTACGCCTCTTCTCCTGTTGAACAGCCCGCAACCCAGATGCGAAGTTTAGGACCAGAAAGCGCAGCCAGAGCGGTATCGATCGCACGGAACTGCTCTGAGTCCCTGAAGAAGCGGGTATGCGGCACCGTGAAACCGTGGATCAGCGCTTTGGCCAGAGGACTGTACGGACTCTTGATGGTCTCTGCCAGCTCGGATGCGCCATTGAAATCTGCCGAGGGAGACCGCGCCCGAAGCCACTGCTCCAGTTCTGACTCACGCTGCCGGAGATCGACTGCGTACCACTCCTCAATGCGAGCGATAAGCCGCTGGATCGATGAATCAGGTGCCATGAAGTCCTCCTGATTCTCTGTTCCGAGATCTCGCACGAAGGAGTGTCTGTATGATCTCTCTGGGAGTCTGACGAAAGGCAGCAGCCCCACTATCGCTGGCGGCCCGTGGCATGCCGTTGACCGCTGCACTCTCCCCATCCTGACAGACCGTCAACCCGCCACTTCTTCGAATGGCACGCAGCCCGGCTGTGCCATCACTCCCAATTCCGCTGAGAACCACACCAATACTCGCGGATCCGTAGAAGCGTGCCATCGACTCGAACAGAAGATCAATCGAGGGGCGATGTCCACGAACCGCAGCAGAGTGCAGGGACTGGCATCGGCCACGCGCTCCGATCACCAAGTGTGCATCATCAGGAGCTACGATGACCGTCCCGGGAACGATCTCCAGCGTATCCTTTGGTACTTCAACCGGAAGCTGGATTCGCACCCGCAGAAACGATGCAAAGTGGTCGGCAAATCCCACAGGTAGGTGCTGCACG
>CALLYL010000721.1 GCA_937859535.1 uncultured Myxococcales bacterium | reverse complement strand
TGGCACGATGGGCAGCACGAACGGCCCCACCGGACACCTGAGTCAGCCCGCTCCAGCGCCGATTGCAGCGCCCCAAGCAGTCGTGCCAGCGGCTCCGGCGGCCGGTCCGGTGCAGACCGTCTCGGCTGCGGAAGCGGCAGGACGCAAGGTGCTGGCGACTCCGGCAACCCGACAGCTCGCTCGAAACCTCTCCGTCGACATCCGTACCCTGGTCGGCAGTGGTCCCGGTGGCCGCGTGACCCGCGATGATGTCCGTCGCGCATCTACCGAAAAGAGCGCGCCCAAATCGGCACCTGCTCAAGCAGCACCGCCTCAGGCCGCACCGCCTCAGGCAGCCTCAATCCCCGCGACACCTCCGGTTGCTCGTCCGGCTGCGCCTCCCGTCTCGGTTCCCATCAATGCCGAAGACGAGCGACTGCCGTTCCGAGGTCTGCGCAAAAAGATCGCCGAAAACATGGTGCGCTCGAAGCTCCAGACGGCGGACTTTACCTACGTCGAAGAGTGCGATGTCACCGAGCTGGTGGCGCTGCGCAAGCGGGCCCAAAAGCGAGCCCACGAACGTGGCATCAAGCTGTCGTTTCTGCCGTTTCTGATCAAGGCGGTGGTGTCGGGACTGAAGAAGTATCCGATCCTCAACTCGACGCTCGATGAGAGCCGCGATGAAATCGTGCTGCGCAAGAGCTACCACATCGGAGTTGCCGCAGCGACGGACTCGGGCCTGATGGTGCCGGTGCTGCGCAATGCCGACCGACTGTCGCTGTTCCAGATCGCCGCCGCGCTGGAACCACTCGCCGAGCGGACCCGAACCGGCAAGGCCAGTCGTGAAGAGCTAAGCGGCTCGACCTTTACCATCTCGTCACTCGGCAAGTTGGGCGGTCTGTTGGCAACGCCGATCATCAACTTCCCCGAGGTTGCGGTCCTCGGCGTCCACAAGATCAAAGAAACGCCGGTCGTCCGCAACGGACAGATCGTAATTCGCGAGATGATGAACCTGTCGATCTCGCTCGATCACCGCATCGTCGATGGCTACGAAGGCGCGCTGTTCCTCCAGCACGTCGTCGGGATGCTCGAAGACCCGACGCTGATGTTCATGGAGCTGGTCTAGCCCATGCGCGGCATTGGCTCGGTAGAGGGCTGCGCACCGTCGATTGAGCACTTTGCGCCGCAGCAGTATATTGCGCCCGACGGCAGCTTTGACCCGGCGCGGGTGGCGGCACTCGGCATTCCCCGCGAGCAACTGATGAAGATGTATCGCGGCATGCTGCTCATTCGCATCATCGACGAGCGCATGCTGACGCTCCAGCGCCAAGGTCGCATCAGCTTCTACGGCGAGGCCCGAGGACAAGAGGCCGCCGTCGTCGGCACCGCCGCTGCGCTGGGACCAAACGACTACGTACTTCCAGCGCTACGCGAGGCTGGAGCCGCGCTGTATCGGGGTCTACCGCTCAGTGCCTATATCGCGCAGATCTACGGCAACGAAAACGACCTCACCAAGGGTCGGCAGATGCCGTGCCATCCCGGCAGCCGAGTCTCTCGCTACGTGACGATGTCGTCGTGCATTGCCACCCAGCTCCCGCACGCCGTCGGCATGGCCATGGCCGCCAAAATCCGCCACGACCCGGTGGTGATCGCCGGCTACATGGGCGATGGCGCAACCAGCGAGGGTGACTTCCACGTCGCGCTGAACTTCGCAGCAGTGTTCAAAGCGCCGGTGGTGTTTGTCTGCCAGAATAATCAGTGGGCGATCTCGACGCCGGTGTCTGGCCAGACCGCTTCACCGACGATTGCGCACAAGGCGATGGGCTATGGCATCCCGGCGCTGCGCGTGGATGGCAACGATGTGCTCGCCTGTTATGCGGCAATGCGCGACGCGGCGGCCTACGCTCGAGCCGGTGGTGGCCCGATGTTCATCGAGGCGCTGACCTACCGGGTCAGTGCCCACTCGACCTCTGACGATCCGTCTCGCTATCGCGATGAGTCGGTGACCGCCGTCTGGAAAAGCGAGCGCGATCCCTTGGTGCGCTTCCGTCACTTCCTGCGCGTCATTGGCGCGCTCTCCGAAGGCGTTGACTCCGCACTCCATGAAGCCATCGAGGCCGAGATCAAATCCGCTGTCGTCAGCCAAGAATCCGCCGGTCCGCCCGAGCTGTCCTCGCTGATCGAAGATGTCTTTGCCACTCCAACCGCCGCCCTCGGCGAACAGCTCGTCGAAGTCGCCGCCGCCCTCCCCTCACGCCCGCACCCCTAAGCCTCGCTACGCTGGTGTTTCGCCCGATATGGCCGAACCTATGAGTCGGGCGGCTGCCACGCCCTTTGTCAATCAACGATGAGGTGCGTGGCCAGGATCAAAATCGCATTTAGTCCAAAGTCATGGCGAATCATCCCCACAGCGGAGCGCTCTCCGATTCGGTAGGCATCCCATAGCTCGCAACCACAGCGCACACAGCCAATGAAATCGCGCTCGTTACGGCTGGTGATCAGCAATCGCACCTGACGATGCTGCTCGCTGATAGTGAGCTGTTCGATGGTCAGTCCCCGTGCCCGCAGAAGGAGCGGTACAGCCTCGGGCGGCGTCACCACCAGGTGCTGCTTGGCGATCCGCTTGAGCTCATACAGCGAACTCAACGGTCCCCTGTGAATCACCATCTCGATGGAGTCTCCATAGAATTGTTGTACTAAATTCATTTCTATATGAGTTGTCGCAACAAAATGGGAATTTTTTTCCCATTACTTGATCCAATCTAACGAGCCTTCTGGCCCTGTTCGCTGTGGATTCAAATGACTCACCTTTTCATAATGTAAGCCAATTCACACAATCGCTTGACACCGTGATCTGTTCGTCTGAAGACTCGCTCCTCGTCAGTACGGACCAGCGTTTTCTCGGTGTTATTGCGATGTCAGCCAAGACCCCAAACCAAAGCGCCCCTCCATCCGCGACCACGCCCTTGCGGAAATGTATTCGCTGCGGTGCCAAGGCGGTAAAGCCGCGCACGGGCGTGGGACGAACCACGCGCTACCGCACCATGCCGACGCTAGCCATCCCGGCAGACGTCGCCATTCCGGCCTGCGGACGTTGCCAAAGCGAATACCTGGACGATTCCACGAGCGACTCGATCGCGCCCAGGCTCCAGCAGGCCTATCTACAATCGCTGCGAACGCGAGCACGAGTCGCCATCGACATCCTGGCGAAGCACATCTCGCAGCGGCGACTGGAACAGGTTCTGGGGCTGTCACAGGGCTATCTGTCGCGGATTCGCGCCGGCGCGGGCAACCCAAGCCCAGAGCTGGTCAGCCACCTCGCGCTCCTGTGCCAGGATCCGCCGACGCGCCTGGTCGAGCTAGAGCGATTCTGGGCGCTGCCCGACGAGGAATGGCCGCCCATGCCGCAGCCTCCGAGCCGCCGCTCACTCGCTGCCAAGCGAGCCAAAGCGCGACCGGATCAGCCTCTCGCGAGCCAGACCCAAGACGGTGCCAGCGTCGCCCGCTGATTTGCTTTTGACCCGGCCCCAAGGGTCGAATTACCCTCGCGACTACATGACGCTACTGTCTGCCATCGCGCTTTCCAACCCAGCGCCCACCGGCAAAGAGCTGGACCTGTTTCAGCTCGTCCTAAGCTCCGGCGGCGTGGTCCTGTTTGTGCTGTTCCTGCTGATCGCGTTCTTCGTCGTGACGACGTTCGTGATTGGCTACAAGGGCTATCAACTGGTCCTGGCGACGAAGGAAACCGATCAGTTTCTCGACACGTTCTGGCAGGTCAAGCGACTCGAAAAGGTCTACGAGCGCGCCAAAGAACTACGACGCTCGCCCGTGGCTGCGCTGTTTCGTGCGGGCTACTTGGAGCTGATGCGGCTGACCAAAAAACGTGAAGCAGCGGAGAACAACTCGGACTCCGAGAGCGACCTGGAAAACATCGAGCGCGCCCTGCGACGGGCTTCGATCTCGGAAACGACCTCGCTGGAGTCGCTTACGCCGCTGCTTGCCACCGTCGGTTCCTCGGCACCGTTTATTGGTCTGTTTGGCACGGTCTGGGGAATCATGGATTCGTTCCGCAACATCGGCAGCAAGGGCACCGCCAACCTCGCCACCGTCGCTCCTGGCATCGCCGAAGCGCTCATCGCCACCGCGATCGGACTGGTCGCCGCCATCCCCGCCGTCATGGCGTTCAACTATTTCGCCCGTCGACTCAAGGTGCTGTCGGGCGAGATGGACACCTTCCACAACGACTTCCTGAACATCATCAAGCGCAACTACCTCAACTAGTTGCACGCCGTCGCCAATGGCCGCCGCTACTCGATCGACTTGGCGCAGCGGAAGCCGAGCCGGTGCGGCCCGCGATTCGACGGAGGCACGCCGCGTCGCTCGGCCCCACGCATCCGATCGCCGGTGAAGTACCACGAGCCGCCCTTGAGCAGCTTTTCGGACACACCTTTGCAGTACTTCGGTCCGCCACCACACGGCCCTTGCGGGTCGGGACCGTCGCAGGCCGCGCCACATTCGTGCGCGCAGCCGTGGTAGCAGTCGGTCTTCCAGTCGTTGACCCACTCCCAGCTATTGCCCGCCATGTCGTACAAGCCATAACGGAACGCGCCCCGAGTCCCGACATCCTGCGTCGTGCCCGTGCCGCAGCCTTTGGCTCCGAGCGGTTCCTCGTACACGGCGAGCTTGCAGTTTGGCGGATCGTTGCCCCACGGATAGGCGTCGCCTTCGGGACCACGCGCCGCCTTTTCCCACTCAGCCTCCGTCGGTAGCCGCTTTCCCGCGTAGTGGCAAAAGTCGTAGGACTGATACCAGCTTACCGCCACCACCGGCTGCTTCGGCTTGACGTACAAACCGAAGTGCTTAATCGGTGGCTCACACTTGCCCGCCTCGACACAGCGGAAGTACTGCTCATTGGTCACCTCGGTGGTGTCCATGAAGAACGGAGTCACCGTGATCCGCATCTTAGGCCGCTCATCGGGCTTGCCACCATGGTCGTTGCCACGAAAAAACGGTCCGCCCGGAATACAGACCATGCCCGGCGGCGCATCCTTGCCACACGGCACCTCCGTCGTCGCCAGCTTCGTGATCGTCGCCTTGGGGTCACTCTTGTCTGGCTGTGCCTCACCGCTGGCCAAAAATCCCGTCGGGGGTGGCTCATCGGTCGCTGCCTCGGCAAAGACCTTCAGCGTCGCCAGCTTGACCGCCTTGCGTGGACGAGGTTTGGCGGTGGCGGCACGGTGCTCGCAGGACAGGTTCAGCAGAAGCCCCCCGGCGAGCAACCCTACCACCGGAAGTCGCCAGGTCCAGCCCGGACGACAAGGCACTAGAGAAGCAGCTTTCATCTGTGAACTTATCAAAACCGATTCAGCGCATGCCCGTCAACCCCGCTCCGAACCCAGTTTTGTCGGCTACACTCGTGCGCGCTGGTAGGAGCAAAGATCACCGCATGTTAGGAATCGCGTTTGAGGGCTGTGCTTGTCGAGCCGCTTTTCACACCGGGGTGGCGGCGGCGCTTTCGGAAGGGAATCTGACCGTAGCTCTCGCTTCGGGAGCATCTTCGGGTTCGCTGTGTGCGGCGGCCATGGCGGCAAACAAAGCAGCCCATCTGCCGACCATGTGGCGAGCACTGGCAGGACGGAAGGTGATCTCGCTGCGACGCCTACTGTGGAACCGTTCGCCGTTCGACATGAGCCACATCGTGCGTAGTGCCATCACCGAAAACCTAGGAAGCCTCGACCTCCGCAGCGCTTCCACCGAGGCGCTGATCGTTGCGACGCGGCTGCGCAATCTGTCCCGGATTGTCTTTTCGAGTCGGCAGGAGCCCGATCTGATCGAACCGCTGATGGGTTCGTGCTTCTTCCCAATTCTGTACGGTCGCCCGGTGAAAGTCGGTGGGGAGTGGCTACTCGATGGGGGTGCGGTCGACAACCTGCCGGTCGAGATCCTCGCCGAGCGCGGGGCCACCGAGATCATTGCGGTGGTCACCTCCTCCGAAGGCACCGTCAACAAGACCCTGCTGCACAAGCGCTTCTATCCAATGGTCCACGGGGCCAAGCTCCACATCATCAAGCCGAGCCGACCGCTCGCCGTGCGATCGTGGGATTTTGATGTCGACCGCATGAACTACGCGATCGACGAAGGCTACCAACAAGGTCGAGCCTTCCTACGGTAGTCGAAGCCGCAGCAATATATGAATCATAGTATATGACTAATATATGGCCAACCGGACTCTTCGACCGGGCTGGCACGCAAGCAGGAATCCGCTGCTGCGAAGCGAACCGAGCGACCTCATCACCTTATGCCACCGACGACCGGATGTAGGGACCGTGGAGCTTTGAACGGCGACACGGTACACTTGCAGCGTAGTTTTCGGGGGATCTGAGTCGTGAGAAGCGCCGCTCTCTGTTCATCGCTCCAGCATGGAGATGTCTACAGTCTGATCTTATTCAGCCTACTCATGAGCGTTCCCAGTGCAGTCGCTGTGGCTGGTGCAAAAGGAGAGCCCGCACGCTCCAGCACAAGTGAGCCCGCACCCAACGGCTACGCAGTAGATGGCCAAAGCCTCGCCACCAAGCTCAACGAGGCACGACGCCTGTATGTCGGAGGTCGCTACTACGAATCGGCGCTGCTCATGGAACAAGTCTGTGCGGTCTCTACGGACCCCGTCCACTTGTTCAACCTTGGCACCGCCAACCGTCGAGCTGGACGCGCCTCCGAGGCGATCACGAGTTATCGCAAGTTCATGGAAGCGGCCCCCCAACATCCACAGGTGCCCGAAGCACGCGCCTATATCCATGACATGGAAGTCCTGCTGCAAGAACGCCAAAAATCCGAACAGGCCGCGAGTCAGCTCTCCTCTCGCGTAGCGTGGACAGAGCAGGCACTGGATGAAGCAAAACAAGCGCTTGCCAAAGAGCGCGAGCAGCGCGAAAAGGAAAATCGTCCGCTGTACAAAAAGGCTTGGTTTTGGGGCGTGATCGCTTCCGTGGTAGTTGCCGGAACGGTCGGTGCTGTCGTCGGTGGAGTGGTCTCAAGTCAGCAAGTGCCACTGCCGCCAGCGGACACTCCCTTTGTAGATTTCTCTTTTAAGTAGGAGCCTAGCGATGCGGACTCCCATTCAGACTCTGTTGGCTCTCTGTTCCAGCGCTCTGTTCAGCACGATGGCTTGTTCGCCGAGCGATGTGGCGGTGGCGCTGAGCGTGACCGGTACGCCACGCACAACCACCGAGCTGCGAACCCAGGTTAAGGTCAATGACCAGCCTGCGGAGAACACCGGAATCTTCCTCCCACCATCGGCAGAGCAGAGCACGTATCGCTTGGGAGTAAAGCTACTCGGTCGAACCCAAGGGAGTGCCGAATTCGAGGTCTCTGCCTGCAATAGTAGCTGTCGACTTGCTGCTGGCAAAGCGACGGTTGCAGACCTGGCGTCAGTGCCAAGTGAGATTCCGTTGTCACTCATTCCACTGAATCCCAGTGTCGATCTTCGCTACTGTAGTTCCAAAGGGCTCGCGATCTGTAACGCCAAATTGTCATTCGATTCACCGATCGGTCAGCCCAAGTTGGTGGTGGAAGGCAGTGGCTTTGAGCCCAGCGACTCTGTTTCAGACTCGGACGCCAACCGGGCCCTGACACCTGTGCGCCTCCTATCGTCCACAGCGATTGAGACAGATGGACTCCCAAGCACGCTGCCAGAGTTCTCTGTTGCCATCAAACACAGCGATGGAACTGCGATTGCGCAGCGGGTAAACGTCGGCATTCCTGGACTGTCCCATGCACAGGCACCGCTTGTCGCTGCCGTGAGTATGGACCCAACCAAAGTTGCGGTTCCACTGCACACCGCCATCGCCGCAGGTGATCTCGACAATGATGGACATGCTGACATTGTGATCGCCGGGGCCTACGCAACCGCGACCGGACTACGAACAGGTTCTGGTTCTGGCTTTGTCGCGATCTACTATGGCGACGGCAAAGGCCAATTTGGCCGCGTCTCTTTGGAAGACAGTCTCGACGCCTTTCCCCGGTCGGTGACGATCGGAATCCCCAATCCGGGGGGACGTCCGGTGCTGTTGGTCGGTACTGCCGGAACCGCCGGTAGCGCCATCGCCTGGTCCAATGGAGAGGTACTGATCTATGAACAGATTTCGGCCCGCAACTTCAGCCGAAGCAAGCTCAGTCCGACGGTCTTCGGTGGCTTCGAGTCCTCTGCTGCGGCAGTTCTACTGGCACCCATCAACGCCGATCAATACCCTGATCTGTTGGTCCTTACCAATGACACCGTGACCACGGGAGCTGGCTATCCCAAAGGAGCGGTCCGCTGGTTCAAAGGGACAGGCACAGCAGGAACTCCGTTTAATAGTCCGACGTTTGTCGATATTGCCTTTGCTGTTCCGGTGGCCATGTATGCGTACTCCGGAGCCGGAGGCCCGTCCGACGTAGCCGTTGCAACGGGTGAGGATTTCTTGGGTGGAGGTCCGGGCAACCTGCGGCTCATCAAAAACAACGGCAGCGGAACCCTGTCACCGGCCTCCCTGATCCAGCTTAGCGGCAGACCTTCGGCGATCATCTCGGGTGACTTTGACAGCAATGGAGAGGTTGATTTAGCGGTTCCCTCTCCCGTCAGTAAGACCGGCGCAATCAACGACAAGTTAGATTTGATTTTGAATCCCAGCCTGAGCCGCAGCAAGCTCGTGTACACCGTGGGTGCCGGATTCGGACTAGGAACCTCCTTTAGCCTTCGCAACGACAGTCACCTCGATCTGCTCTTGGTAAAGAGCACCGACAAAGCGCAAGCGAGCAGCCTGGGGTTTGTGTTTTCCAGCGACGGTAGTCCATTCTTCCGTAGCCTACCTCCGCCGACGACCAGCCTGGGCGGAGTGGGCATTGCACAGGTTGCGACAGCAGACTTTGACGAAGACGGAAAGGCCGATCTTGCCATCGCGGCAGTTGGCGTCGTCAGCACGACCAGCGCAACCAGCGGACTGCTCGATCTGTACTTCGGAAAATAGCGAGCACGTTACTGAATGCGCACAAGTCGTGATATGTAGCGGCGATGAAGCAGACAGGGAGTGCTTGGCAGGTCTTTGGAACGCGCAAGTGTCCGGAAACACGCAAAGCGCAGCGGTTCTTTAAGGAACGTGGGGTTCCACTGCATGAGGTCGACCTCGGCGAGCGCGGGATGAGTCCAGGCGAGCTAAAGTCCGTCGCTGCAATGTCAGGTTGGGTGGCACTCCTCGATCGTGAATCGGATCGATTTAGGTCACGCGGTTTGGCTCACTCTCTGTTGGGCGATAAAGACATCGAGCGGCTCCTGCTGGAAGATCCACGCCTTCTCAAAACTCCGATTGTGCGCTGGGGCAAACGATCGTCCATCGGCTATCAGCCCGAGCTATGGCAGTCCTGGCTGGAAAGCAAATAAGAGTCTTGTCAAAGTATTCTTATTGACCGCTGCAAATGTTCAGCGGAACGGTCGCTACTTTGCTTCGGTGGTCATTCGCAGCGCCTCGATCGCTGGAATTGCACCACTACAGCTCTGCTCGTGACAGGCGCGACAGCCGTCGAGTACCCTTCCGTAGGCGGCCCTGGCTTCACTGACAGGAGCGGATTCCAGCGCTTGCACCGCCGCCAGATAGCTCTGCGCGGCGGTGTCGAAGGCCGCATTGCGATCCGCCTGATTGGTCGGCCACGAACAGCGAATTTTGCGAAAGCGCGGCCACAGCGGGCCCACTTTTTCGCCTTTTTCGATCGCCTCTCGCGCCACTTTCAGATCGGCCTGCATGGTCCGCATAAGCTGCGCCAGCTCGCTGTTGCCGTTCGGATTGATCGTCGAAGGAATCGGATGCCCCGGACTCCCCGCAATCCCCGGAATCAGCTTCGTGTCTAACGTACAGGGCCCATCTGGATCGGCCTGCGGCGGAGCCGATGGAGCCGCCTCGACCGCCTTGCCGACTGTGGCCACTTGCGACGGAGGAACAGCCGGAGTCCCTGACTGTGGACACCCCGTGCAAGCCGAAATCAGAACCATCCCAACAAGCTGTTTCGCGTTCACAGCCCCGAACCTAGCACACAGCGGAAGCGGTTGCAGAAACGGTCGCAGCTTGACCCCAGAACGTGGCAAAAGACATACTCTCCCCGGCACACCCAGAACCTCTCATCGCGATGTCGCTCGACCATCCTGCACCCAAGCACCCCGTCACGCTGCTGTCGACACCGACAGGAACGGCGCAGCAGCCCAGTCCACAGCAGATCGAGTTTGTCTGTGAAAGCCACGGCCTAAACAGTCTGCTCCGGTTCCTCGGCGGACTGTGCGCAACCTTCGGCCTTGGGCAATGGACGGCGGCGCTGTTTACGTCGAAGTGGCTGCCGCTGGTGGTCTGCGGAGGTCTGCTGCTCGTCGGTGCCGCGATCCTACTCGGGGTGGTTGCGTCGCGGCGCAGGCAGCACGGACGATTTGTCCTTGATCGATCGCTCGGCATGATCACCCAGCACCATGGTGACAAGCTGGTGCGGAGCATCCCGTTTTCGAGCGTGCAGCAGGTGGCCGTACCCATCGACTACACCGATGGGATGCGCGTCGATGCCCTGCCCGAGCTGCCCCGCTGGCTGATCATTCAAGCCGCGCCCGCCATCACCGTGCGACTCGGAAAAGGTACCTTGAAGGAACTCCAGCCAGTCCTCGCTCTGCTCAAGCAGTGGCAGTTCCCCGTCCGCTCGGCGTAACCCCAAAGCATCACTTCGCTTCTCTCGTTGCGTCGCGTTGCGCTCGCAATCTTTTGGAAGCGTGCCCGATAACTTGGTGCAAGGGGCACATTGAAGGAGTAGGGAGCGATGACGTTCTTCGAGGATCTGAGGCCTGATACTGCGGGCGCGAGCCCATACCGCAATGGTGCGGACGGCGAAGCTGCGGGACCGTATGCCTATGCCTCGGCCAACCGCGATCAACATGGCAACGCTCGTGGTTTTTCGACGGGTCTTGGCTTGGCCCATGGTCAGTCGGACGGTGCGCAATACGATGTCTTATCTGCCAACGCCCACCTGGGCGGCTGGCGCGATCAGGGCGGAGAGACCAACGTCGGATTCGGGGCCGATGCCCAGGTCGCCAAGTTTGGCATCCAGCCCGGCGGGCCACTCGGAAATTTCGGCTTTGAGGTCGGTGCTCTCGACGCTTCGGCCAACGGCAGCTTCAACAGCAGCACCGCGCAGCTTGGCGCCCAGGCCAACCTCATCGAGGGCGCGGTATCACATGGCACCAGCGATAGAAACAGCGCTGATGATCGCTTCATCCGCCTCGGTGGATCGGTCGGTGTCGGTGCCGCCGGCCGGTACAAAAACACGCGGCCGCATCGTGTGCACCT
>CALLYL010000720.1 GCA_937859535.1 uncultured Myxococcales bacterium | reverse complement strand
AGTCCGCCCACGATCGCCGCGATTGAGGACGGCGGCCAAGCTGGCGTCGATACCATCGAAGCCCTTGCAAAGGCCCTCGGAGTGTCCCCCGGTTGGCTCGCTTACGGAGTCGGGCCGATGGAAACACCATCACGGCGGCGTACACCTCGACCGGCTGCGGCTTCTGCCCGGTGACAAAACCGCCGAAACTGACAAAACCGGGTCGCGTTGCCCTGTGTGCGACGGAAACGCGGACCGATGCTGTAGCAGGTGCGGAACCTGACAAACAACTGACAGAACGGCGACAAAACCCAGTGCGGGACGTTGGCAGACCGTGAGCGGGGTTTTGTCGGGCAATTGTCGGGATTGTGTCAGGACACAAGGCGCTGCGTTTCATGGCTTGGCCTCCGTCGAGAACATCGCCACTGTGGTCCTTTTGTCGGTTTTGGCGGTTTTGTCAGGCCCTAGCTTGGGATTGATGAGGTAGCGCGTGCTCGGTCGCCCCCCTCGATGGTTGGTGACAGGCATCGGGCGCAGCCAGTGCCGATCGATCAAGTGCTCTGCCCCTGCCTGCACGGCGGCGGCAGAGTCCAAACCCCGCCACCCCTTGCGGTAGACCTCACGGGCGCAAAACTCGCCTTGCAGGTCGCCGCTCAAGATCCGCTGCGCCAGTGCGATCGATTCCTGATGGCCGGGCTCAATCACCTGCCCATAGATTCTCTGCGCGTGTGCTTCCAAGTAGTCCGCCCAGCGAAGCGCCATCCGCAAAGCATCAAGGCTCACCGGGCCGCCGGTTCCATTCCCTGCGCACTCGACCACATGGAACAAAAGCGCCAGCTTCGGCACAAGGCCGCGATACTTCCCAAGGTGCGCCTTCATCGCGGAGTGACCCTCTGAGAAGCGGAGCCGACGTTCTAGGCGGTCGAGCGCTGGCAGATACTCCACTTGGGCATCCTCCGCGAAGCGTAGAAACCACCCGTCGCCCTCATCATCGGTAGCGCCGATCTCGACCGGCTCTAGGCTGTCCACACGCCGGAATAGCTCATAAGCGCGATCCTGAGCCTCGCGATTGGGTCGGCGGTCGAGGAGTTCAAAATCTGGGCTTAGCTCCGGCCACACCGCAAGCTGGAAGCGCTGCATCAGGCCATCGTTGCCGCTGCCGTGGTTCACCGCTTCGCGCACGTACTTGCTGAGCGGGCCGGGCTGGATTCCCCCGATGATGGACAGACACATCTTGTGCGCTGTCTGCTTTCGGCTGACCCGATCGGTGCTATGCCGCCCCTTTCCGGTCCAGGCATGCAGATAGAACGCACGGTCGCCCTCGTGGCCATCGCGCTCCATGGTCCGCAGCCATCCCATCAGCTCGTCACGCGCAAGTAGGAGTCCGTTGGGATTGTCCTTTAGCAGCATCCCAAGGGCCTCGATGGTCGGATCCTGGGTGATGTACCGGCGCATGGGCGGCGTGCTCTCTGTCAAGGTGCGTAACTCGTCGCGTAGCCGCGCCACTTCTGCCGTGTCTTCTGCCCGTGCTGCTGCTGAAATCTTCGTCTCGATTCCCTTCCGCTGCGCTCGTAACGCTATCTCGTCGGCTTCCGCGTGCTCGTGGTCTTTGGCGTACGCCTCACGCGCTGCATCCTCTAAGCGCTCGATCGGTTCCATCGCCGCGCTCATCGCCGGACTCTTGAGCACGCTAGGCGGACCGATGATGAGCCCCCACAGGTTGCCCACCTCTGACCAGTCGTCGAGCCGCTTGGGCCGAATCGCCAGCTTGCGCCCTATCAGAGAGGACAGCGACACCAGCGCCGTCACCGCCGGAAACTCTAAGGGAATCTGCATCCGCTCGGCGATGTCGCGCAGCCACGGGCACAGAGACGGCGGCAACATATCCGGCGTGAGCGTCGGCGGTCGCGCCCGCTCCATGCTCACCGGGGCCGGTTGTGGCCACCCCTCCGCCATGATCTGCAAGTGCTCACGCTGCGCGGTCAGCTCCCGCCTCCGTACAGAGTCGCAGGTTGTTTGTAGTTCCCGATCAATCGACGCGAGCCGCACCCCGCGATACAGATCCGCCACAAGGCCGGGTCCGATCTGCTCGATGTTCATCAGCTCGACGAGATAGGAATCCCCACCCGAAGCAGCCAACGTCCCATGCTTTCCGACTGCGCCGATCTTCCCATACAGCACAGAGACATCGATCGGGTGGTCCAGCGCGATTCCCTCCTGATGAAGTGCCGCGATTCCTTCCCAGACTGCGCCGTGCTGCGGTGCAAAGAAGTCTCCGCTGCGGAGTCCATCACACGCTGGGAGCTTGGCGGGAAAGTTGAGCACACAGCCAAGCAATCGTCGTTCCGGCTCCACATCCACCTTGCCCTTGCCGGGCGTGCTTTGTAGATTGCCCATGTAATTCGTCCTTTGGAGCGCTCGACCTAGTCCGTCGGGCGCTTCGCGTTTTGGGGGTTTCGTTCTGCTTTCCGTCGGCGCTGTGCGCGTGGATTTGCGGCCAGAAACTCGTCGAGGTCTGCCCGCTTCCAGCGTCGGAGCCGTCCGGTTCCGCATGACATCCGGTCGAGGTCTGGACACCTTCCGCGAAGCTTGCGAAATGCGTCCTCTTGCCCCTCGCAGCCGTACAGATAGCGGGCCGCATCCCGAGCACTCAGCATCGTGTCAGCAGCCACGGCGGCAAGCTCCGCACGAATGACGGGCCGCACATGCTCCGCGAGGATCTGCCCGACACCAGGATCGCGCAGCGCTTGCGCCAGTTCCGCAGCCAGATCAAGCAGCGGCATCGCTCGCCCCCTCATCCTGCAAGCTGTCGGTCTGGCCGGTGGCGAAGGCCCAGCCAGCTTCACCGAGCGCGGCGCGGATGATTCCTAAGAGTCGGTCGGTCGGTCGCCGCTCGTGATTGAGGCAAAACCAGACATGCCGCGAAGAGAGTTTCGCATCGCGGGCGATGGCCTCAACGCTCCCCCCTCTGATATCGAGGGCGGCGCGCAGTCGGCGAAGGTTGAAAGCGGGTGGATCTGTTTCGGTTCGGGTCTTTGTCCGTACTTGGTGCGACATGGCCGAACAGAAAACACGGCCCCCAAACCTTCCCAAAGTCACATAACTTCAAATCGGATCAGAGGTTGTGTGCGACGGTCGTGGTCTGCAAAGCTGGGTCGAATTGGGGCACTCTGGCCCATGCCGCTGTGAGCCTCTTTAACAGACTCGTTTTGCCAATCCCCCTGAAGTCCGCAAGGTCGTTCCGACGCTCGTAGATCGACTTGCTGAGAGCGGCAACGTCCATTCCCTGTCGGCGTGCTTCCAGAATCAACCATTTCATCGGGTAGTCGATTGGGTGTCCACCTTGTGGTGGACGTTTCATTTTAGCGCAGACCCCTCTCTCTTGCACAATGTCCGCCACCATCGCGATGACCTTAAATGCTTCCGCAAAGTGGGTAAGCTGCTCCAGTGACAGTCGGCCAATCTCATACTTCGCATTGGCAGACTCTTTTGGTTCACCATCAGGCCATTCCCATGCTCCGCACATAG
>CALLYL010000719.1 GCA_937859535.1 uncultured Myxococcales bacterium | reverse complement strand
GATCGTGAAGTCCCCGCGTTGCGCACCCTCGATTTGACCATCGAGCGCGGCGAGTTCGTCGCCGGCATGGGACCGAGCGGCTCTGGTAAGTCGACTCTGATGAACCTGATTGGCTGTCTCGACCGGCCCACCTCGGGGTCATACTTTCTGCAAGGACGTGACGTCTCGCGTCTCGATCGCGATGCGCTGGCTGGGGTCAGGCTGCGGACGTTGGGCTTTGTGTTTCAAGGCTTCAACCTGCTGGCTCGCACCACGGCGCTCGAAAACGTCGAACTGCCACTTCTATATGCAGGTATGAAATCGACCGATCGAGCGCAGCGGGCACGCGAGTCTCTGGGCCGCGTTGGACTGGCCGATCGCGCTGGGCACACCCCAAATCAGTTGTCGGGCGGTCAACAGCAGCGGGTCGCGATTGCCCGAGCACTGGTAACCAAACCGCTACTGCTTCTTGCCGATGAGCCCACCGGAAACCTCGATTCACGAACATCGATCGAGGTGATGGCGCTGCTACAAGAGCTGAATGCCGAGGGACTGACCGTCCTTCTCGTCACGCATGAACCCGACATTGCGGCGTTTGCCGGGCGACTGCTGCTCGTCAAGGATGGCCGACTACGTACCGATGAAAAACGCACACCGCTATCGGCCAAGCAAGCGCTCGCCGATTGGAGAGACACGGAGGCAACTTCCCCATGATGTTTCTGATGGCCCTCCGATTGGCGCTGCGAAGCCTGCTGCGCAACCGAATGCGGTCCGCACTGACAGCGCTCGGCGTGATCATTGGCGTGGCAGCGCTGCTTGTGACCGTGGTGCTGGGAGAAGGCACACGCAAGATGGTAGCGGCTCAGATCGCAACCATGGGCTCGGCGATCCTAATGATCGTTCCGGGCGCCTCCGCGCAAGGTGGTTTCATGGGTGGAACGGGCAGCGGCAGACCGCTCCAACGCGATGACGTTGAAGCCATCTTGCAAGCACGAGCGGTTCGTTATGCCGTACCAGTCGATCGCACGGTGGCGCAGGTGGTCAGTAGCAACCTCAACTGGCAGACACCAATCATCGGCACCACCACGGACTACTCCGCGCTCCGTGACTGGCCAGTTGCCCGAGGACGATTCTTTAACTCTGCCGAAAACGATACCGCAGCGAAAGTCTGTGTCCTCGGTCAGACCGTGGCCCAGAACCTGTTTGGAGACTCCGATCCCGTCGGGCAACAGATTCGCGTCAAGCAGATGCCCTGCGAAATCATCGGGCTGCTCGCAGCCAAAGGTCAGTCGGCCATGGGCAACGATCAAGACGACATCCTGATCATGCCATCGCTGACGCTGCGAACGCGGGTGCTCAACCAAAACCGTCAGTTTGTCAGCACCATCATGGTATCGGCGACGAATGAAGACGATCTGGCAGCAGCCGAGTCCGAGGTGGTGTCCATCCTGCGCCAGCGCCACAAGCTCACCGACGACCAAGAAAACGATTTCACGGTGCGGAACCTGGCCGAGCTGGTGCAGACGCAACAGAAAATCGTCGAGACACAGACCGGTATGCTGCGCAACGTCGCCGCAGTTTCACTGCTCGTGGGCGGCATCGGCATCATGAACATCATGTTGGTTTCCGTCACCGAGCGAACCCGCGAGATTGGAATTCGACTCGCCATCGGTGCCCGAGAGAACGACATCCTGTTGCAATTTCTCGTCGAAGCCGTTGTGCTGTCGGTGATGGGAGGCCTGCTCGGAACTGGGCTCGGTGCCCTTGCCGCCACCCTGTTTTCTAAGCTGGGTGGCGGGATGCCCGTCGACTTCTCAGCGTTCTGGATGATGCTTGGCTTCGGCGTGTCGGTGGCGATTGGCGTGCTGTTCGGATTCTACCCAGCTCGCAAAGCGGCGCGTCTCGATCCAATCGACGCGCTCCGCTACGAATAAGTGCGCCGGTTCGTAGGACTGTCGAGAACTACAGTTCGGCAGTGTTAGCGAGACCAAGGGCAGTCGCGCAGTTTGAAACGGCGTCCGTCACGGCGTCGTGAACGGTGGTGGATAGTGGTGATGGCACGACCTCATCACTGCCTGCGGACGCGGCAATGGCTTCTGCGGCGGCAATGTACATCTGCGAATCGATCCGCCCCGCCCGCACCGCGAGCGCACCACGGAAAATGCCGGGGAAAGCAAGCGCGTTGTTGATCGCAGCACCATCAGCGGCGTAGGCCGCTCCGGCATCACGAGCCACGTCGGGATCAATTTCGGGATATGGATTGGACAGCGCGAAGATCACTTGGCCACGACGTACTTGCTCGGGTTTGATGAGTCCGACTTTGCCGGTGGTGCAAACGACGATATCGGCACGCTGCAACAAGGTATCCAGCTCGGTCGAATGAGCACCAGCAGCGACCAGTGGGGCCACGGCTGCTGGGTTGCGGTCGGTGACCATCACTTCACCAACACCGTACGCGAGCGCCAGCTTTGCAATGGCGGAGCCTGCTGCGCCGAGGCCCACTTGACCCATCTTGGAACGCTTCAGTTCGATTCCAGTGAGCCGACAGACGTTGATGATTGCGGCCAGGGTTACCACTGCGGTGCCATGTTGGTCGTCGTGCATCACCGGCTTGCGAAGTCGACGCTTTAGCTCTTCTTCAATGCGAAAGCACTCGGGGATGCGAATGTCTTCCAGATGGATTCCACCGAAGCTGCGCGAGACACGGACCACGGTCTGGACGAACTCCTCCACATCCTTGGTGTCGACGAGGATCGGCGTTGCCGATAGCCCCGCGAACCGATCGTAGAGAACCGCCTTCCCTTCCATCACAGGCAGGCTCGCCACCGGTCCGATGTCACCCAACCCAAGAACGCGCGTGCCATTGGTAAAGATGCCGACCGATTTACCTAGTCCGGTGTAGTCGAAGGCCCGCTCTGGCTTTTCGGCGATGGCCCGAGAGACACGAGCGACGCCGGGTGTGTAGATGTAACGCAGGTCGGAAAGATGCTGCAACTCCACACGGCTGGTCGAATGGATCTTGCCGCCGATGTGGCAGTCAAAGACCCGATCTCGAACGCTCACGATCTCAACGCCATCTGTCCGAGACAGGGCCGCCACCAAGCGCTCGGTGTGCTCTTCATTCTCAGTCTCGACGGTAATTTCTCGCGTCGACAGACCTTCGGCCATATGCAGCGTCGAGATTTCACCGATTAGGGCACCTTCCTGCGCGATCACGGTAGCGACCCGTGCGAGCTGGCCGGGACGGTGTCGAGTACGAACGCGGAGGACGGTGTCGATACGGTAGTTGGCCATGGATGTTCCTAATCTACTCCACCTTACAGGATGCCCTCTATAGTTTGCGTAGCCGACCAAGTCATCCCGATAGGTAAGTCATAACTCCCGTGCGAGCAGAAGGTAAGGACGGGGTAAAATGACGCGAACTGGAGGACTACTTGATGACTAGATGGACAACCAAAGGCTTGGCCGCGCTGGCAGGCCTTCTGCTTATTGGGCTTAGTGGCTGTGATCAGACGGCGAGTACCAGCGACGGTGGTGTCGATGCTGGGTTGGTCGTGTGCCAGGGCGATGGCTGCATCGGTGCGCCTTGCGCGAAACCGGCTGACTGTACCGAGGGCAGCGCCAGCAAGTCGGCAACCTGCTGGGTCAGCACCATCCTCAACAACCCAAAGCTGCTGCCCACGCCCGATGGCTACTGTAGCCGTGAGTGTGATTCGGATGCGGACTGTGGCACGGGCAAGTGCTACACGCTGCCGAACGCGAGCAAACGCTATTGTATGGCCCGATGCGATAACGCGATGCGCTGCCGCAAGCCTGGGTATGCCTGTGCGTTCGACGGCGCGAACGAAGCCATCTGTTTTCCGAACGCCAACTTCGACTGCAATCCAACCGCCAACGAGGGGTACTGCGATTACGGCCCCGACAAGAACATCGGTGGCTGCGTGCGTGTAGCTTACGAGGATGATCACGGTGGAGTTTGCCATGCGCAGTGCAAGCTCGGCATCAAGACGTGCCCGGCGGACAGCCGCGCAGGAACCCCGGCACCTCCACAGCAGTGCCTCTATGTCGATGCGGGTCTCGATAGCCGAGGCAACATTTCGAATCCCAAAGACAAGCTGCGAGGAAATATCTGCTTCCGTCAGACTGCCGCCCCAAAGACACCGGGCTCGCAATGTACAAACCTTGGGGAGTGCCAAGACGGCTACGAGTGCGATCTGTATGCAGCGCGTCCCGAGGATCGCATCTGCCGAGCACTGTGCGTCCAAGGTGATGGCGTGCAGGTCGACCTACCCGGCCTCCTCGTGCCGATGGGGGCGCAGGTGGCAAGCAACGTCTGCGCCGTCGCGGGTCAAATCTGTAGCGACTCGCTACGTGCCGGAGCACGCGTCGGTTCTCGTGACCGCACCGCCGGACTCTGCCTGTAGCAATCAGCCGGTAAATGAAACCGATCAGCGCTTCGTCTGAATACACAACACCAGCACCGGGATAACCCGCCTCATGGAGACAACGTTCATGCGTTACGCCACACTCGCTGCACTCCTACTGATCAGTTCTCAAACAGCCTCGGCCCAACCAATGCCGGGGCGTCCACGCCAGGCCGAGCTCCGCCATGATCGGGGCGAGGCCGCTCGCAGTGCTGCCCAGGTTCAAGATGACAAACGCGATTTGATGCGATTTCAAGCGACGCTCAATGCGTTTGACCAGGCAGTCGCTCGTCGGGACACCATGGGGGTTCGTGGAGCACTGACCAGCTTTGTCCAGCAGGGCCGAGCCGAAGTTGCCGAGCAAACCCGCGAGCTGAACCAGGCGCAGCGCGAGGTCGTTCGCTCGGGGGCCGAACTCATGCGAGATCGCAATCGCAAGGATGCGCGAGATCTGCGAGATGACCGCCGCGACGCAGCCCGCGAGAACGCCGCACTCGTCGAAGAACAGAACCTTCTCGGTGAGCTTGAGCGGACCGTGGCCGCAGAATACGCCTGGGGTCCGCAAGTGCAGATCTTGATTCGGGCCCGTCAGATCATGGTCCGGTTTGTTGAGCTTGCCCGCGCCGAACTTCAGCGCTCGCGCACCGAGCTACGAGAAGACAAACGCGAGTTGCGAGAAGACCGTCGCGGCATCCGCTAGTCCGGTCTGCCGCTCTGAATCCTTCCGACAAGGACAGCTATTCGTCGCTGTCCTTCGGCTTCTTCTCTTCTTCATCCTTGGCGGGTTTGATCTTGTCGCGGCCCGATGCACGACGGACCACGGCACCGACCATCGTTCCGCCAATTCCACCGGTGAGCACCGCCAGAATCAATGAATCCAGCGCTGGCTTGACCACGCGAGATGCGGTGGCGTGCTCGTGGAAGTGAAATGCGAAGACCAGCGTCGAAGCGGCCGCCATGATGAGGTGCGGCTTCGTCTTGGCATCACCAATCTTGCTCTCGACATACATCATGCCCAGCACGACCAAGATGCCGAGGAGAAAGAACCACTTGGGATCGTAGCTCTGCGGATGGACGGAAATGTGAAGCCCGTCGGAGAGCTGCTCATCGATGTGCTCGGTGGTAAAAGTAAGCGCACTTCCGCGCAGGCTGCGAGGCAGACGGTGCTCGATCTGGTTGGTCTGCTCGGTCCAAGTCGACGTGCCACGACGGACTCGCATCTGGTTGGTACGGACCGAGAACTCACCACTCACGGATTCACTGACGCCTTCGCCAGCGACCTGCAAGTCGTATACAGCAGCGGTGTTCTGGCCGCCATCGGCTTTGAGGGTTCCGCTGACGGTCACATCGAATGGACCGGTCTTGCCCTCAGGGAGCTGGAGCTTCTCGGCTTTGCTCTGCTCGGTAAGGACGCCCTGAGCGTAGACCGTGCGAGCCATGGTCTTGCGCAGGGTCGGATAGCCCGCCGCTGCCGCCCACAAGATACACAGCGCGGCAAACGCATAACGACCGTTCTTGCTTTCGATGAGGTCATAGGCGGGCACCGCCGTCGCGTAGATTGCGTACGCAACCAGGCCCGCTGACATCAACATGCCGACCATCGACTCGCGGACCATGTCCATCCGATAACCGACGATCAGGGCACCAGCGAGGGCAAGCAGTAGCACCGGACCCAGCCACGCCTCCCAGTGATCGTCCATAAATCGCTGGTACGCGGTCTTCGGGATCGGGGCTTCTTCTTCGGCAGCCTCGGGTAGTGCCTTGTCACCACGCGCCATCTGTCGGCGGGTTCGGCGGTAACCGTCGCCCTCTTCAGGCCCAAAGTTTACTGGGCTCTTTCCTTCGAGTTCATCTTCGTCGTCGCGCTTCGCCACGGAATCCTCACAGCTTGGGGCAGTCGCCTAATTTGAGAAGTGGGCTTCAACATATCCGGCGGCTCGCGCAGAAGCAACAGCGACGAATCACAAGCCGCTTTGGTTGACTGATGAGGCCTGGCGCTGCTAAGCCCCCGAACATGGCGGTCACCGAGTTTACGCACCTTCACGTCCACAGTCAGTACAGCTTGCTAGACGGAGCCATTCGTCTAAAAGACCTGTTCCCACGCATCTCGGCCATGGGGATGAATGCGGTGGCGCTGACCGACCACGGCAACATGTTCGGTGCAATCGACTTCTATAAGAAGGCGAAAGCAGCCGGGCAAAAACCCATCTTTGGCAGCGAGATGTATGTCTGCGACAACCGGATCGACCGGACTTCGCGGCGCAACTATCACCTGATCCTGCTGGCCAAGAACAACGTCGGCTATCAGAACCTGCTGTTCTTAAACTCGATGGGGTATCTGGAGGGGTTTTACTACCACCCGCGCATCGACAAGAAGCTTCTCAAAGAGCGCAGCGAAGGAATCATCGGGCTGTCGGCGTGCCTGGGAGGAGAGATCGCCCAGACGCTGCTGACGAATGGATACGAAGCCGCCAAGGAAGTGGCGCGCCAATATGCAGACTGTTTTGCCAAAGGCGACTTCTATCTGGAAGTGCAGCCGAACGGACTGGCGGATCAAGACAAGGTCAACTCGGAATGGAAACGGATGTCGGCGGAAACTGGGATTCCGCTCGTTGCCACCGGAGACTGTCACTACGTTCATCAGACCGACTCCAAAGCGCACGAAGTCCTGATGGCGATTCAGCAGGGACGGACGCTGGCCGACGAAAAACGGCTCAAACACGATGTCAGCTCCTACTACTTGCAGAGTCCTGCGGAGTTCAACACCTTCTTCATGGACATGCCGCAAGCGCTGGAAAGTACGGTCCAGATTGCGAACGCCTGCAACGTCGAGCTGTCGCTTGGGAAGCCGATGCTGCCGCGCTACAAAGTTCCGGAAGGATTCGACATTCCTTCCTACTTTCGGCGCGTCTCGGAAGAGGGTCTCGACAAGCGCTTTGCAGAATTCACAGCGTACGGCAAGAAGTTCGATGCGGACCAGTACCGCAGTCAGCTTCAGCGCGAGATCGATGTCATCACCGCGATGGACTTTCCGGGCTACTTCCTGATCGTGTGGGACTTTATCAATTACGCCAAGCAGCATGGGATTCCGGTCGGTCCGGGTCGAGGTTCGGGGGCCGGTTCGCTCGTCGCCTATTCGTTGCGGATTACGGATCTAGACCCGATTCCCTACAACCTCCTGTTTGAGCGATTCCTAAACCCAGAGCGGGTGTCGATGCCGGACTTCGATATCGACTTTT
>CALLYL010000718.1 GCA_937859535.1 uncultured Myxococcales bacterium | reverse complement strand
TCCCCACCAAGTAAAAGAGAGGAATGGTTACCGCCCGTCGACGCCACGTCTCCGCCCACGGCTCTCTGTATCGATCGTCCATCTTCGCGAAGATATCGGAAACTTGTCTCGTCGGTTCACGGTGGGGTGAAAAATGACTCCCCCATGACAAATCCATGACAAGGGGGAGTGGGCGGGCGGCGACTACCAGCTCATGCTGGCCTTGGCTGGAGCGGCGGCAGGAGCGGCTTGAATGGGCTGCTCTAGGTCCGAGAAGCCCTGCTTCCGCACCCGCACCCGGTAGTCGCCCTGATCAACGGTCTTGAAGCGATAGTTGCCCTGCTCCGTGGTCCGCGTCGCCTGCACGACCCGCCCCGCTTTGTCGACCAACTCGACCAGCGTATTGGCGGAACCCGAGCCTCCCTTCAGCGCGATCTGGCCTTCGACCTCCGCAAACTGAGTTCGCTGTGCAGCCTCACTGCCGTGGAAGAACACCGTGCTGTCACTCTGCCGAACCTTGCCCGACGCATCCCGGAACGCGACCTTCGCCAGGTAGCGACCCACCGGGAGCGGCTTGCCATCCGTACCACTGCCATTCCAACTGAAGGCCAGTCCGCCCGCCTGTCCCTTCTTGCTACTGACAAAGACCCGGTCTTTCGGCTCGTTCTTACTGCCTGGCTTGCCTGCCGCATCTTTGCCACCGTCTTTGACGGAGTAAACCTCAAGTTCGACGGACCCGGTCTGCTCAGACAGCGGCGCAATGTTGCGAAGGGAGACCACGGAGGCGCTCGCCTTTTCATCAAACTGCGCGCCAAGCTCGGTCATGAACACATCACCAGCATAGACCGTAAAACGCCGTACGCTCCGCTGTCCCTTTTCCGTCACCGCGACCAGATCGATGATGTGCTTACCTGCGTGGAGTGTCGTGGTGTCGAGCGTGTACGACAGCTTCGCTCCGCACTCCGTGTGAAGGCTGCGATCATCGAGCAGGATTTCCATCTGCTTGATGCCGGCCCCCTGATTGTCCGCAGCGGACACGCCCAGGTTCATCTTCGGTTCCACGTGCTGTCCATCGGTGAGTCCGCTCACCGTAAGACTCGCAACGTCCACCGTCACCAGGCCCAGCACAGCCCACATCGTCTCGGCCTTTTCCGCGCCCCCCTGATTGCTCTTATAGGTGCGCCAGGCACCGCTCTCACCCTGGGTACTCACCAGATAGCGAATGCCTCGCGCTACCGACAGATCACTGTCCGAATACCCCGCCAGCTTCAGAGCGTACACCGTCTGTCCGGTCGCAAAGGCATCACTCTTGCCGGTGTCAAGACCCCATCCCCCGTCCTGATTCTGCCGGGCGAGCAGCAGCTTGATCAAGTTGTGCGCACTTGCTTCGGTACGAGTCACGCCAGATGCCAGAAGTCCAAGCAGAGAGAAGTTGATGTCCTGGACATACACGTTCTGTCCGTTCCCAAAGGACGCACTCCGCTTCACCAAGTAGGACTCGGCCCGTCGCATCGGGGACAGCCACTTTTCATCAGCCGTTCGGGCGTACGCTTGACGCCAGGTCTGCGCCGCTTGGAACGTTGTCTCCAGCGTGCCACCGGTCACCGGAAGGCGTCGATCATCATCGTTTATCGCACCGTCTTGCGCTTGAACGGCCAGTAGCTCGTTGGCGTAGCGCAATAGCTGGTCTGTTTCGTTGTTTCCGACCCATTGATCGTATCTGGCCCACGCCGAGCCCTCAAACGCGATTCCGGTGGTATGCCCACCTGCGGTCACCCCCATTTTGAGTGCACGCACCATCTCTGAAAGATCACTTGCTGCAACCGTGTATTGGTGCTTCTTGCCAACCGACAGAGCCTCCATCGTGACGGCCTGTACGTGACAGCCGAAGCAGCGATGTTGCGTAGTCCAGACCCGACTGGACTGCGCCAGGAATGCGAGCCCCTTGTTTGCAGTAGCACGCACCTGCGGATCGTTCTTCGCAGAGGCCCGCGCCGATTCGGTCAGACAGGCTTTGCCAACAGGTTGTAGCGGTGCGCCGGCCAGCGCACTGGCGACAGGAAAAGCAGAGACAGTCAACACAGACGCGAGGGTAAAGACACGGTGTAGCGAGATCATGAGGCCTCCGGTTGCAATGCCGGGGTCAAACGCCCTCCCTACGCGAACGATCTGCGTGATCGCAAAAGCGTGGTGTGATCGCCTCTCAGCGACGATCAGTCAAACGCCGGGTCAGCGCGGACTGAATGATCAGGATGACAAAGATCAACACCGCATAGGCCGCAGCAAAGCCATAGCGATGACCCCGTGTGAACGCCCAGCGGTACGCTTGGGACACCAGGATGTCGGTGGCCCCATCGGGCTCTCCACCCGAAACCAGGAACACCACGTTGAACATGTTGAAGGTCCACACCGCGCCCAAGATCACCGATGGCAACATCGCGGGCAACAGCAGGGGCAGGACCACGTGGCGAAGCCGCTGCCATCGACTCGCACCATCCAGCATCGCCGCTTCTTCCAGCTCATTCGGAATCTGCGCCAAGTGCCCCAGGGCCACCACCATCATGAACGGGAACCCGAGCCAGACATTGGTCGCAATGTTGGCCGCTAGCGCGGTGGAAAAATGACTAAACCACGATACCGGTGGGATCCCCATCAGCACCAGCAGCCCGTTGATCGCCCCAAACTGCCGGTTGAACATGCCTTTCCAAATGAGCCCAGTGATGTAATTGGGGACGGCCCACGGGACAATCAACAGCATCCGATAGACGCCGCGCAGCTTGAGCCACGGACTCCGCAGCAGAAGGGCCAGTCCTCCACCAATCGCCAAGTGCAGCACGACGTTTGCCGCCGTCCACAACAGGGTCACGAGCAAGGTGAAGTAGAAGCTCATCGGCTCGAAGCAGCCGCCGTCTACACACAGCAAGATGTCGCGAAAGTTCTGGGTGCCTACAAACCGCCAGCCACCATCGAGGTCGCGATGAAACAGCGACATCCCAGCCCCTACCAGAAATGGAATCAGCGTCAGCAGCACCATCGCGAGCAGCGCCGGCACGATGTAGCCATACGCCCCACGCTCGCGCCAGGCCTCGCCAAAGACGTTGCGATGACGCAGGCGAAGGTACTGCCAGCCCGACAGAACCAGCGCCAGCACCGATAGCGCGATAAGGTACGGCTTTTCCTGCGCCGTGCCCGGTGCCGGACGCAGGTATTGATCGAGGAGCTTCTGGGCGCTGCGCAGTGCATCCTTGGGCTCGGCCCCACGCAGTACCTGGCGCAGAGCCTGCTCGCCCGGCTCCCAGAAGGCCCGCATCGCTGGATGGGTCGGACTTGGCACGATGTGTGAGCGCTGAGCCAGAAAGGCACTCAGCACCGGATCGTGTTGCACCTCAGGAAGCTGCCAAGTGGTCGTCTCCGCCACCGACTGTCTGCCCACGAGCGCCCGTACCCGCGCCGACTGCGGCCCAGCCAAGTAGCGTAGGAACTGCGCTGCCTCGGCAGGATGCTCGCTACGGGCCGACACAAAGCCCGCCTCAATCGAAGTAAGCGGTGCCGCTACGTTGCCCGTCTCCGAGATCACAGGCATGGGCGCGACACCATAGGGAACGCCGGGCGCAATTTCGGCAATGAACCAAGGCCCGTTGATGGTCATCGCCGCCCGTCCTTCATTAAAGAACTGGGTGGTCAGGACCGCCGACATTTCGTCAGGCAGATCGCCACGACGCACCAACTGGGACACAAAGGTCAGCGCTCGGAGCTGTTCGGGCGTATCGAGCTTGGGTATCGGACTCCCTGGCGGGATGATGCTGCCACCGAAGCCATGCAGCAGCGCCGCGTGCTTAAAGAAGTTCCCAGCCTCGTAGACCAGACCGTAGCGACGATTGCCCGGTGAGCTGGCGGCTTTGAGCTTCTCGCCGATGGCAAGTATCTCCTCGGTAGTCCGTGGCGGCTGCGGCACCAAGTCCTTGCGATAGAACAGCGCCAGGCTCTTAAAGGACAGCGGCAACCCCAGTACCGATTCCCCATCCCGGAGCGGCGCGATCGTCTCGGGCCATAGAGTGGGCAGTACCTCATCGAGGGGCAGATGGCGATTCAGCGGCTCGAGCAGGCCCAGCTTCGACCACTGACCAACGATATCGTGCGCTTGGATAAAGACATCGGGACCGTGTCCCCGAGGAATCGCCGCCTGAAGCTTGTCCGCAAAGTTACCGTACGGAACGCCAATCGCTTCGATCTCTGGGCCTTGCGGGTGCTGTTCTTGGAAGGAGCGAACGACCTGCGTAAGCGCCTTCTCCTCACCACCTGAATAGGCATGCCAGACCACCAGCTTGGTGACGAGAAGCACGGAAAGCGCGTGCATCAGGCAGCAGCCTCGCTTTGGCCATACGGCTCCAGTCGGCTGCCATCGCCCTGCCCGTCCCGCCGCTGAAACAGGTGGCAGTTCTGCGGTGAAACCACCAGCGCAGTGTCGGTCCCCGGGGGCGGTGACTTATGGGCCACGGAACGCACCGACAGCACTTTATCCCCGCACCGCACGTGGAGCAGATCCTCATGGCCATGGTGTTCCACGACATCAATACGACCCCGTGGTAGCTCACCGACCTCGCTCTGATGCAGGTGGAGATCCTCCGCCCGCACCCCAAGCGTCACCGGCTGGTTTGCGTAGCCCGGCACATGAACGCGAAACGGAACGCCATCCCCCACGAACCAGCCATCGTCCATCTGTCCGTCGATCAGGTTCATCTCTGGCGTGCCAAAGAATCGGGCAACGAAGGTGTTGACCGGACGATCGTAGAGCTGCGCTGGCGAGCCGATCTGCTCGATCCGCCCTTGTCGCAAAATCGCAATGCGGTCGGCGAGCGTCATCGCCTCTACCTGATCGTGGGTGACGTAGATCATGGTCGCTTTGAGCCGACGATGCAGCCGCAACAGCTCCAGTCGCATCTGCTGACGCAGCGCTGCATCCAGGTTCGACAGCGGTTCGTCGAACAAAAATGCCTTGGGTCGGCGCACCACCGCACGTCCCATCGCGACCCGCTGACGCTGACCACCGGAAAGCTCCCGGGGATAGCGAGACAATAGGTGCCCAATCTCAAGCATGCTCGCCGCTTCTTCGACGAGCTTTTTGATCTCAGCAGGCGGGGTATGCCGCATTTTGAGTCCGAATGACAGGTTGTCGTACACCGTCATGTGCGGATAGAGGGCGTAGCTTTGGAACACCATCGCGATGTCTCGCCCTTGCGGCGGGATCTCGTTCACACGCTTTCCATCGATGGCTAGCTCACCTGAGCTCGGATCTTCGAGTCCAGCGATGCAGCGCAGCAGCGTGGTCTTGCCGCACCCCGAAGGGCCCACCAGGACCAGGAACTCACCATCGGCAACATCCATCGAGATGTCGTGCAATATGCGGTGAGGCCCCCCTTTACCGAGGGCCGACGGTTTGTCTTTGCACAGACGACGAATGCTGACGGATGCCATGCGCGAGGAGGGCTAGGAGTGTATCAGGATTTGCTCGATGTCGGCCGCATGTAACGGGGAAAATCGCGGCCGCTACTGAGGTTTCCCGGTGACCGGCAGAATGGGGGCCCAGATAAGCTTTGACAGCAGCCTATCGTCAATCTGCATGCCGCGATCGCTGAAGAACAGGCTGTTGTCTTCGCCGTCTTCTTGCCACTGACCGACAAAAAGGATGCCTTTGCCTTCCTCGTTGTAGCCGAGTTCGACGATGGCACCCTTGAGCCACTTCCCACCGCCATCCATGTTGATCGTTTCGGGCAGGGTGTAAAAGCCTTCTGACGGCAGCGCTTTTAGCGTGCGCGCCCAGGCCGCATGGGTGGCTTTGAGCGGCGTCGTCGGATCCCGCCAGAACCAGCGGTTCCGACGATTGTCCGCCGGACGGACGATGAACTTGACGCCACCGGTCTTCGGCTGGCCGATAAAGACCAGTACACCGGCGGGGATGGCATCGTTGCCGGGCATTGGCTGGGTGGTTCGGTACAGTCCCGGTTCGGGAAGATCAAAGTCGAACATTGACCGCTTCTCTCCGTACGTTGAATGGTAGGCCTCTACTGTAACACCCCGTGTCCAAACGCAAAAATCCCCGTCTGCATCCGCACCATCATGCGGCGCAGCCTGGTCATCGCAGGCAGGTTTGCTCTCGCCCAGTGAGCGATCCGGCCTAGGGATGGTTTGGGGCCTTGCTGAGCCTCGTGTCGAGGTGCTAGGCTGCCGCTCACGATGGTCGGGCGTACCCTCGCGCACTATCGACTGCTAGAGCTTGTCGGGCATGGGGGGATGGCATCCGTCTTCCGCGCCCACGACGAGAAGCTCGATCGCGAGGTCGCTATCAAGGTGATGCACCCGCACCTTGCGAGTGAGCCGCAGGCCCGTCAGCGTTTTGCCCGCGAAGCCCGGGCCGTCGCCAGGCTCCACCACGAGAACATCCTCGAAATTTACGCCTTCAGTGAGGCCGAGTCGGAAGACAGCTATCTGGTCACCGAGTTCATCAGTGGCCCCACGCTGCGCCGGTTCTTGGAGCTACACGCTCCGCTGCCCGCAGAAATCGTAGCGCTGATCGGCTGGGCGCTGGCTGATGCACTCGCCACCGCCCATGAGTTTGGGATCATCCATCGCGACATCAAGCCCGAAAATGTGATGATTCGGACCGACGGGCGACTGGTGCTCTGTGACTTTGGCATTGCTCGACTGCTCGACAATGACTCGGTCACCAACACGGGCCAGCTTCTCGGTTCTCCGGCCTACATCGCCCCCGAACACATCAGCGGCGAACCGCAAGACGGTCGCTCCGATCTCTTCTCCTTGGGCGTGTTGCTGTATGAAGCGCTCTCGGGGGCGATGCCGTTTGCGGGTCGCAATCCCCACGAGACCTTGACGCTGATCGCCCGTGGCGAACACCAATGCATCGCCGAGCGAGTGCCAAGCTGCCCTCGACTGCTCGCTCAGATCATCGATCGCCTACTCCAGACCTCCCCATCCGAGCGTTATCCGACAGCCCGCAGCCTGGGCACAGCGCTGGGCGAGTTTCTCCGTCAAAGTGGCCTGACCGCGCCACGCGATCAGCTTCGCGCCTACTTCACAGATCCTGAAGGGTTTTGGCAGGGCTTTTTGCCTCAGCTCCTTTCGACGCTAATCGTGTCGGGCAAAGAACTGATCGCCGAGGGTCGTACTGCGGCCGCGCTGGCTGCCTGGAGTCGGGTTCTCTCTCTGGACGCCAGCCACTCCGAGGCGCAAGCCCTGATCGCCAGAGCCTCTCGACGACAACGTGCTCGCAGCATGCTGGTCACCGCTGGATTGGGGCTGGCCAGCGCAGCGGTCGTGGCCGGAGTTGGCGTCTATTCCATCCGGCGACTAAGCAGTCCAGTCCTCCACCGACCACCACTAACCATCGTTCCGCGAGCGGACTTGGCAAGCCAGGACGCCCTCGAACACAGCGACACCGACAAAGCACCGACCATTGCTGTCGATGACCGCCCAAACGGCGCTGTGGGTTTCGATCTCGGCGGGGATCTCGGAACGGGCAAGCTACGTCCACTCCACAAAACCAATCCACCACGCACTGCGGCAGCGCTCCGCTCGGTTCGATTAGAGCCCTGGCCGAAGTCCGTCACGGTAACCCACAATGGCAAACGCCTTGGTGCTTACGGTAC
>CALLYL010000717.1 GCA_937859535.1 uncultured Myxococcales bacterium | reverse complement strand
TTGTAGATAAACTCACGGGCGGCTTCTTCTCCGAAGGAATCGCTGAGGGCATCGAACCAGGACAAATAGAGGCTCTCGGCACGCACCATTACGTAACGGTCTCCACCAACGTGAATGGTGCCTTTTTCAGGAGAGCGCTCGAGGTCAGAAAACAGCTTCTCGACGAAGGTCTCGGCACGCGCAAATGGCGGCTCGAACGCAGCAGGAACGCGAACACTCCGTAGCATGGGCAACTCCGCTCTGCGAGGGTTGTGGTCTCCTCACCGTACCACGCCCAGCTACGTAGCGAGAGTCCCCTTTTTACAGTCCCTTTTTGACTTGCTCAAGCGAGTTGCGGCTGCGGTCCAGATTCCAGTTCGAACCGAACAGATAGTCCTGCGCAGTGGGTCGGTCGAGCAGCGTCCATTGAAAGTAGGCGGTCGTCAGCTTGATGGCGAGCCGCATGGTGGTTGCCCGATCTGCGCTGGGCAGTCCACAGTTGTCAGGATAGGTACTCACGAAGTCACCAAGTGTGGCTCCGTTTACGGTGATCGCCACAGCCGAGCCCGAGACTCGAGCATAGAACGCCTCAAAGTTTGCATCGGGTGGCGTACACGGCAAGATACCTGGCTCGCTCAGCTTGCTGAGCAGCTCACCGATGAAGAGCAGCGGCGCATCTTTGCCTTGGCTCACGGACGCTGCATCGTTCAAACCATCGAGCGACTCGACGAAGCTGAGCACTGCGACCGGATCGATGAGAACCGCCGAGTGAATGGCCAGTGTGGACTTGCTCAGCGCGGAAAGAGCAACCTCACCGCCTAGCTGATAACCAAAAGCCCCGACATGATCGGCGATCAAGCGATCTTTGACGTCGGAAGTCTGGGTCAGATACGGAATCAGCGCGAGAACGCTATCGCGATATCGAACCTGCCTACGTTCATCGCTCACTTTGATCAGGGCCGAAGCGATACCGTGACTCGCCAAGCGGTCGGCATAGCTGCGGAGCTGGGTGAGCGGTAGGCTCTGCGCCGGAAGCATCAGCACCAGCGGATAGCTTGGGTTCTTCGCCGATGGAGTCATTCCGTCATCGCTCGGCCACACCATCGTCAGCTTGTTTTGGGACAGATTCAGATTCGCAGGCACCGTCAACTCTTGGCTGGCCACCTGGAACGGTCCCGCTTCATTGGGATCGGTACGCGGGTTGAGCAAGTCCGGCGGCGTCGCCATATCGACGATCGCCGACGGCGGCTGACAGGAGGAGGCATCGGCGCAGACCATCCGCTCGGTGACTGAAAAAGAACAGCCACCGAGCAGCGGCAATAGCAGCGCTCCAAGGGTCAAGGCAACTCGCAACGAAGTACGCTTGTGTGTCATGGGCTGAGGCAGGGGTCGTCAGGCTGGTCCCCTCGCGTAAATCGTAGCACGCGCTTTACCTCCAGTTCCTTGGTCTGCTAAAGCGCTGCCATGCCGACTTCCGCAGCACTCGAGTCCGACAGCGATCAGGTTGAGCACGCTTTGCCCCTGGGGGCGGCCCGTCCTGCCTCGACTCGCTCCGCGATTCCTTCTGTCGATACCCCGGTCATGCGCCAATACCTGGAGATCAAGGAGCGCTATCCCGACTGCATCTTGTTCTTCCGCCTCGGCGACTTTTACGAGATGTTCTTCGATGATGCCGTTGAAGCGTCGCAGCTCCTCGACTTGACGCTGACGGCGCGTGATAAGCAAAAAGAGGTGCCGGTGCCGATGTGTGGCGTGCCCTATCACGCCGCCCGTGGCTACATCGGTCGACTGATCGCGCAGGGCAAAAAGGTCGCGATCTGCGATCAGATGGAAGACGCTCGCAAGACCAAGAAGATCGTCCGGCGCGCTGTCACCCAGGTCGTCACGCCAGGGATTGTGCTCGAAGAAGATCAGCTCGAACCAAAGTCCTCGAACTATCTGTGTGCGCTGTGCCCGGGCAGCTCGCCAAGCGATCGGGCGGGACTGGCTTATCTCGATGTCTCGACGGGGGAATTTGCGGCCTGTGAGCTCCCCGAGAGCGAAGCGCTCGACGAGCTGTGCCGAATCGAACCAGCCGAGCTACTGCTCGTGGAAGATCAGACGCGACAGCAGGACAGCCACACCGCTGCCTGGCTCAGCAAAATCGCTCTGCGACTGAAAGTTCCAACCGGACAAGCCCAGCGCACCGACCCGCAGCAAGATGTCCGGTTGCTCACCGAGCTGATCGCAAACCAGGCACAGGTGTCCACCGGGCATACGGCGACGCTGACCAGCGAACCACTGCTGACTGCGGCGGCGGCAGCGTGTCTGCGTTATGCCCGAGCCACGCAACCGACCGGAGGCTTGCCGATCGTCGCGCTGCGACTGTACAAGCCAACCGACTGCATGGTTCTCGACGATGCCACCAAAACAAATTTGGAGTTACTCCAAACTCTTCTCGAGCGCAAACGGCAAGGCTCGCTGCTCGGCGTGGTGGATCAGACGAAGACGGCAATGGGCGGGCGACTACTCCGAAACTGGCTGTTACAGCCGCTGCTCGACCTGGCCATGATTGGTCAGCGCCACGATGCGGTCGAGTGGCTCACCCTGCGACAAGCGACTCGGCAAGCCCTCCGCGACGTGCTCAAAGGCATTCATGACATCGAACGACTGACCGGACGACTGACCACCCTGCTAGCAACGCCACGCGATCTGTACTGCCTGGGGAGTAGTCTGCGAGCACTTCCACGTTTGATGGAGATCCTGCGCGCCGCACGAAACGTCGTGACCGACACTTTTCCGCTCGAAATGCCGGACCTGCTGTCTCTCGGAAGCGACCTGGCCGAAGATGTCGCCGCAACGATTGAGCATGCAATCGCCGACAACCCTCCGGTGCAGTGGCGAGACGGAGGCTTTCTACGTCGCGGCTATCACGCCGAGCTGGACGAACTGGCCGACCTGTCACAGGGTGGCAAGCAGCACATCCTGCGGATCGAGGAACGTGAGCGCGAACGCACCGGCATTTCGTCGCTGAAGGTTCGCTACAACAAAGTCTTTGGCTACTTTATCGAGATCACTCGATCGAACCTCACCAAGGTGCCTGCCGACTACGTCCGCAAGCAGACCACCGTCAACGGTGAGCGCTTCGTCACCGATGAGCTAGCCGAATACGAAGCCAAGGTTCTCCACGCTGAAGAACGACGCGTCGAGCTGGAGCTGCAGCTCTACGAATCCCTACGCCAGAGCCTTGCGACTCAATCGAGCCGACTGCTCAAACTGGCGCAGCGGGTGGCGACGCTCGATGTTCTGGGCGGGCTCGGCGAGTTGGCGCATCGCTCCGGATATACGCGTCCAACGATGACCCGCGACCTACGGCTACAGATCAGCGAAGGACGCCACCCGGTCATCGAGCAGCTTCGCGAGCGCGGTACGTTTGTCCCGAACGACATCACGCTTGATCCCGACAGCGAACAAATTCTGGTACTTACCGGCCCTAATATGGCGGGCAAATCGACGGTGATGCGGCAAGTCGCATTGATTTGCATCTTGGCGCAGATGGGTTCGTTTGTGCCGGCCGCACAGGCGGAACTCGGGCTTGTCGATCGAGTGCTAACCCGCGTTGGTGCCACCGACAATCTATCGCGAGGTGACTCGACGTTTATGGTCGAGATGCGCGAGACCAGCAACATTTTGAAGAGGGCTACCCGTCGCTCGCTGGTCGTGCTCGATGAAATTGGCCGAGGAACCTCGACGTACGATGGTCTATCGATTGCTTGGGCCGTCGCGGAATACCTCCACGATGTCGCCGGCTGCAAGACGTTGTTCGCAACGCACTACCACGAACTCACCGCCCTGGCAGCCGCCCGACCTCGCGTCCGCAATGCGCAGGTCGCGATCCGTCAGTACCAGGACGAAATCGTGTTCTTGCACAAGCTACTGCCCGGCGGAGCCAATCGCTCGTACGGTATCGAGGTGGCTCGCCTAGCGGGCCTGCCCGCACCACTGCTGTACCGAGCCCGCGAAATCCTCAGCGCGCTCGAATCCCAGGCCAGCAGTCAAGGTACCTCTTCGCTACCCGCGCATGGTGTCCCACCGCTTCAATCGGGCCAGCTGTCTCTGTTATTGGGTGGGATGGTTCCGCTCGATGCAGCCCCACCACCACCTCCTCCTCCTCCACCACTCAAACTCCCCCGAACTCACCAGGAAGTGCTCGACCGACTCTTGGCCACCGACCCCGAGGAGCTATCACCCCGGGCCGCGCATGATCTGCTACGACATCTGACAAGCCAGCTCCGCACCCGATAATCACACCACTCCCCCCGTCGACTCTGATACGATGTGCGAGACCATTTCTCTGTGGAGGTCTCATTCATGACGATCGCGCTGTGGTGTCTCTTGGTGGCAGTGATCCTACCGTACGTTTGGCTACCGGTTGCTTTCGGAGAACGGAAAAAGCAGTTCGGTTCCCTCGACAACAAGCAGCCGCGAGCACAAATCTCCAAGCTCGAGGGCAAGGGCGCTCGAGCCTACGCTGCGCACCAGAACGCGTTCGAGGCGCTCGCCGTCTTCGCTCCCGCTGTCCTCACCGCTTACGTCGCCAAAGCCGATCCGATGATGTCGGGTGCGCTCGCTGGCGTGTGGGTGGTATGCCGTTTCCTTCACGGCGTCCTGTATGTCTCCGACATCGATAAGGCCCGGAGCGGCATGTTTTTCCTCGCCTTCCTGTCGGCCCTCGGTCAGTTCGCTCTCGCCGCAATGGCTCACTGACCGTCGGTGTCTGCTTCGCCTCGCTGATCGTTTCCTCGCCGTTCCCACCTTCACGCTCTTGTCCGCATTTGTCACCGAGCGACGGTGACTGTAAGTCCTTGTGCGGCGCATGAAAAGCAAGCTAAAGTCCGTTTCGCAAAGCTCTAACCCCTGTCATTTCGGGTACTTGTCATGCTGCTTTACCGCTGGCTCAACGAGGCTGTTGAAAACCGTGGCACTGCCAAGGCGCTGGTTTATCGCGATACCTACCTCTCGTGGCGGGGCATGCAGCACCGTGTCGAGCGCCGTGCCCAAGAATTTGCGGCGATGGGAATCGAGAAAGGTCACTGGGTCGGGCTGATGCTCGGCAATGTGCCCGACTTCGCAATCCTGGCGCTGGCCTTGTCGCGACTCGGGGCCACGGTGGTTCCGCTCGATCCCACGACGGGTGTACGCGATCTCACGCTGTTCTTGGAACATGCGCCGCTGCGTGCACTCATCACCCGTCCTCGCGGCGGCAATGAGCTACCGTCGAGCCAAGCGCCGATCGTGCGGACCCGCAAGGATACCCGCTTCGAGCCAGAGAGTCGCCGACGCCTACAAGGTACGCTGCTCACCTGCTCTATCTATCGTCGAGACGAAGCCCCACCATCTGCGGCGGAGGCGGTTCTCTTGACAGCGGATACCTCCGGCGACCCCAAAGGCGTGCTTCGGACCATCGATAACATCACGGCCAACTGCGAAAATATCGCCCACAGCCTCGACGTTACGGCCGAAGCCAAGATTCTGACGACGGTACCGCTCTTCTCGGCGTATGGGTTCGACCTTGGATTGTGTTTGGCACTGCGCTACGGAGCGACGCTGTATCTCGAAGACGAGATGTCCCCCAAGCGGATCGCCAAGCTCATCCGTGAGCAAGAAATCGATCTGCTGCCCGCGACGCCCCCGATCTTTGCAGCGCTGGCGAAGATGCCGACTGCACGACCGTTGAAGACGCGAGGTGCCCGCTTCTTGGCCACCGGAGCTCAATTGCCCGAAGCCGTTGCCGAGAGCTTCCGTGAACGGTGGGGAGTTCGAGTGCTTCCGATGTATCACACCACCGAGGCGGGTGCAGTGAGCCTCGATCGCAAAGGACTTCAGCCCGAGACTGTCGGCAAGCCGATCTCTGGTGTCGAGCTGCGGATGGGCACTCCGGATGCCCATGGGCGCGCACCGATCTGGATTCGCTCGCAAGCAGTCGCGATGCATTCCGTCGGTCCGATGTCTCTTATCAAGCCTGGTGAAGGTCGATCTAAAAAGGCCGAGGTCCGCAACGTCCCCATCGGTGGTTTCGACGCTGATGGCTTCTTGCGCACCGGCGATCTTGGCAAGATCGACAAGACCGGACGACTGACGCTGATGGGCCGCGAAGACGATCTGGTCAAGGTCGAAGGCAAACGCGTTGCCCTTGGTGAAGTCGAAGGCTGTCTAGAGTCGTTCCCGAAGGTCAAAGCGGCCCAGGCACGCGTCTTCACCGATGAACACGGCAGCACCATGGTCGTGGCCAGCGTTGTACTGAGCGGTCGCTGTCTCGCTGAAGACCTGATCGATCACTGCGCCAAAAACCTAGCACCA